>JBPYDY010000391.1:0-6734 GCA_051986155.1 Methylocella sp. | reverse complement strand
CAATTGACGGATGCGACTGTCCAGCCCAGCCCTTAAACCTTGAGCTTATGAGGCGGCACGATCCTGCTCGACTGGCGTCATACCTTTTTCTTGTTGGCTTTCAGGAAACGCCAATCGAGCCGATCGCCACGCTGACCCCGCGCTCCTCACGCTGCCGGGCATGCATCGCTTGCAACGTCAGATCGTCCTGCGCCGCCGCCAGCGCCAGCAGCCAAGCAGCGTCTTCATCCTTGATCCTCGTGTTGGCCGCGCCGCCCGTCGGCTTTGCCGCCACGGTTCCCTTGTCGAGCCAGCGGCGCCGCCAGATCACCACCGTCGACACGCTCACCGATAACGAGAGGCTGCGCGGCCGATCGAGTCCATTTCAATCGATGCGATGACGCGCTTGCGCAAATCCAGGGAATAGGCTCCAGCCATCCATGCTGGCCTCCTTCACCAGCACAGAGCGCAAATCACAATCTCTCCAAAAAGGAATCCCCTCCGATTCCGCTTGGCCCGAGAATGGTCTAGCGTCGCTGTGGAGCGGCGCCATGCCTTGCAGGCTCGGCGGCAAACCGCTTGCTTTCGATGCCGCCAGGAGGCCTGGCCATTCCGGCCGCGCGGATTTCGACCTTCTTCACCCGGCGCTGGTCGGCGTCCACGACTTCAAACTCGATGCCGCCGCGAGAAATGATCTCGCCGCGCGCCGGAACATGGCCGGCGAGGGTTATGATGAGCCCCCCCAAGGTATCGACGCCCTCGGCGTCGCTGATTCCGGCAAGATCGGCGCCGATAGCGCTCGACACCTCCTCAAGACCGGCGCGCGCGTCGGCGAAGAAATGACCGTCGGCTCCGGTTTCGATCTTGGGGCCTTCTTCCAAATCATGTTCATCCTCGATATCGCCGACGATCAGTTCCACGATGTCCTCGATCGACGCAAGACCTTCGGTGCCGCCATATTCGTCGATGACAAGTGCCATATGGGTCCGTGTGGCCTGCATTTTCACCAAGAGATCAAGAGCCGGCATGAAGGCCGGGACAAAAAGCACGGGGCGCAGAATATTGGCTTCCAAGAGGGTTACATCCAGCCCGCATTCCAGGAAGCCGCGCATTCCGGCTACTGTCGTCAAAGGCTCCGCGGGCGGCTCGCCGTTAGCGCCCCCTTCGTCATGCGGCCCATTCGCGGCAGAGGAGAGAAAGGCGACAAAATCGCGGATATGGACCATGCCGCGCGGCTCATCCAGCGTTTCCCCGTGCACGGGCAGACGCGAATGACCGGCCACGCGAAAAATTTCCAGCACATCGGCGAGTTTGGCTTGCAAGGAAACGGCAACAATATCCGCGCGCGGAACCATAACGTCGCCGACGTGCACTTCGTGCAGGGCAAGCACGTTCTTCAAAAGCGCCCGCTCGTGCGGGGACATATCGTCTTCGCTCGAAGTATCAGCGAGGGCCACCTCGATGTCGGTGCGCGTTGACATCCCGCCAAGGCCGAACAACGCCCGCAGGCGGTCGAAGAGACCTGGCTTTCCCGCCCCACCCGGCTTCCCTGCCTCGCTCGCGGCAGGAGCAGCATGCTCACTCATTGGCGCAGGCTTCATCCTCAATCAACGGCGCTCGGTAGGGATCGGCAATTCCAAGCCTGCCAAGTGCGGCGCGTTCGATCGTCTCCATAGCCTCGGCTTGCTGCGTCTCATCGTGATCATGACCAGCAAGATGCAAAAACCCATGGATTAACAGATGGGCGACATGTTCGCGTAACGGAATTCCGGCTTCTGCGGCTTCCTTCGCGGCGGTCTCGAGCCCGATGACAATGTCGCCGAGCAGCCCTACCGCCGCCGCATCCTTGCCGGCCGGAAAGGACAGAACGTTGGTAGGCTTATCGATCCCGCGCCAAATGCAATTGAGCTTGTGGAGGAAGGCATCATTGCAAAATAGGACACTGACTTCGCTGTTGGGGCTAACCGCAATGCCGCTTTCGCCGATTGCTGCGCGGATTGCCTCCTCGGCAAGGATTGACGGGTTCCCAAGCTGCACCCACTCTGCAGCTTCGACGATAATATCGATCAGCGGTTTCATGACCGCTCCGCCTTTGCCTTCATGGCTGCTGCCGCTTCATAGGCGCCGACGATCCGGCGCACGAGATCGTGGCGAACGACGTCGGTCTCCTTAAAGACGACGTGGCCAATTCCCTCGAGCCCCGAGAGAAGCTTGATCGCCTCGCTAAGCCCGGATTTCTGGCCTGGCGGCAGATCGGTTTGCGAAGGATCCCCGGTGACGATCATGCGGGAGCCCTCCCCCAGGCGGGTCAGAAACATTTTCATTTGCATCGAGGTCGCGTTTTGGGCCTCGTCGAGGAGGATGCAGGCGTTGGTCAGAGTCCTTCCGCGCATAAACGCGAGCGGCGCGACCTCGATCATGCCCGTCTGCATTCCACGTTCGAGCATGCGGGCATCCATAAAATCGGCGAGAGCGTCATAGATAGGGCGCAAATAAGGATCCACCTTCTCGCGCATATCGCCCGGCAGAAAACCCAGTCTTTCCCCCGCTTCGAGCGCAGGGCGTGAGAGGACGAGGCGCTCGACAGCGCCTTGTTCGAGCAGGAGAACCGAAAAGCCAACGGCGAGCCATGTCTTGCCAGTGCCGGCGGGCCCCTCGGCGAAAACCAGCTCATGGCTTTTCATGGCGCGCAAATAAAGGTCCTGGGCCGCGTTGCGGGCGCGGACCTTGCCGCTTCGGCGGGTGCCGATCTGCTCGAATACGGCTTGCTCCCTTTCCTCGTCTTTCGGGAAAAGTGTGCCCTGCAATGCCCCCTCCTCGATCGCGCCATCGACGTCACCAAGACCGATAGACTGTCCGAGCTCGACGCGCGCATAGAGGTTCTCCAGCGCTAGCCGCGCCTGCTCGCAAGCTTCGGCGGGGCCCCGGATCGTCACGTGATTGCCATTGGCGTTGGCGAAAACGCCAAGCCGGCGTTCGAGTTTGGCAAGATTCTGATCATATTGGCCGAACACCAGGGACGCGTGGCGATTGTCATCGAACGCCAAGGTGATCTCCGCCGCGCCATTCTCCGCCGATGGCCGATTGACCTCGGTCCGGGTAAAAGGTGCCGCGCGATCGTTTGGTTTCAACAAAGGGCCTCGCTAGCGGCCTGGTCCTGCAGCAGCCGCGCAAACAACGAATGAGGGCCTACCGAGACGATTTCGGCACGAACGATGCGGCCGAGATATTCGAGGCTGCCCTCCATCTGAACCGGTTGCAGATAGGGAGACTTGCCCGCGATCTGACCCGCGTGCAGGCCGGGCTTTTCGATAAGCACATCGAGCGCGCGTCCGACCGATTTGGCGTTGAAGGCCCGCCGCTGCTTGTCGAGGACGCTTTGGAGCCGGGCGAGCCGTTCTGCTTTCACGGTCTCGGATATCTGATCCGCAGAGTCGGCGGCAGGGGTGCCGGGGCGGGGAGAATATTTGAACGAATAGGCGTTCGCAAAGTCAACCGTTTCGACAAGATCCACGGTCGCTTCGAAATCCTCCTCGTTTTCGCCAGGAAATCCGACAATAAAGTCGGAGGAAAGAGCGATGTCCGGGCGCGCGCGGCGAATCTCGGCTGCGAGCGCGATATAATCCTTTCGCGTGTGTTTGCGGTTCATCGCGGCAAGGATTTTGTCGGAACCTGATTGGACTGGCAAGTGCAGGAAAGGCATGAGAGAAGGCATGTTGCGATGGGCTGCGACGAGGCTCGCGTCCATGTTTCCCGGATGGCTTGTGGTGTAACGAATACGTGCGATTCCTGGCACTTGCGCGATCCGTCCGCAGAGCTCCGCAAGCGAGGCAGATCCGCCACTGGCTGCCGCGCCGTGATAGGCATTGACGTTTTGGCCAAGCAAAGTCACCTCGCGCACGCCTGCCGCGCTGAGCGATTGAACCTCAGCTATTATGCTTTCGACCGGACGCGAGGCTTCTGCGCCGCGAGTATAAGGCACGACGCAGAAGGTGCAAAATTTGTCGCAGCCTTCTTGCACGGTTACGAATGCGCTCACTCCGCGCGCACGGACGCGCCGGGATGACGGCGAGATGAGATAATCGAATTTCGATTGCGCCGGAAATTCGGTGTCCGCAACAGGCTTCGTGTTCTTTGCCTGGCGCAGAATTCGCGGCAGGCGATGGTAGCTCTGCGGCCCAATGACGACATCCACGGCCGGCTGGCGGCGAAAAATCTCCTCGCCTTCCGCCTGCGCCACGCAGCCCGCAACAACGATTTTTGTCTCCTTTCCCTCCGCAGAGCGCGCGGCTTTGAGGGTGCGCAGCTTGCCCAGTTCCGAGAACAGCTTTTCGGTGGCGCGCTCACGAATATGGCAGGTATTCAAGATGATCAGGCTCGCGTCCTCGACATGGGCAGTCCCGGCATAGCCTTCCGGCACTAGAATGTCGGCCATCCTTTGCGCATCATAGACATTCATCTGGCAGCCAAAAGACTTGATGTGCACCCGGCGGTTTGGCAGGAATTCCACGCTGCCGGAATTGGCCGGCCCGGGCCTCAAGCGATCAAAGTCCGGCATTGCTTTCCTTCAACTGCGGAGGGATTTTTGCAAGAAGTCCGCAGCAGTTCGTCAAAACCGCGGCAAAGCCCTGAAATTGGCTCGCCAGCCCCTGCACTAGCCGCTTCATTTGAACATAACGGACGTCTTCGGCTTTCCCGGCGAGAATTCTGTCCAAGATAAGTTATAATCTCCTGGCTAGGCTGTACGCTGTTGGCGCCAGATATCGGATTGCGCGCCAGTACGCCACCTTCCTTTCAGACTCGTCGATTGCCCCGATCTTATATCAGATCGCGCCGCAGTAAGAGAGCTCCTTTAAGGCTAGCGTCAGCGCTACGGTAATAGGACTTGCGCTCGCCGACCTGTGTGAAACCAAAATTCGCGTAAAGAGCAAGCGCCGCGGCATTGTCTGCCTCGACCTCGAGAAACAGCCGGGTGACCCCGTTTGTGGCGAGAACAGAAAGATGAGGCGCAAGAAGGAGCGTTGCGACGCCTCGCGAGCGCCACTCCGGCGCGACCGCTATGGTCAGCATTTCCGCCTCATCAGCAGCAATGCGGGAGAGGACAAAGCCTGCCAGATGCTCGTCCTTGTCACCGATTGCCCCGTCGGCCAAAGTTTCCGGAGAGACCAAAAGCTGCTCAAAATCAGCTTCTTGCCAGGGATGGGCGAAGCTCGCGGCGTGGATCGCGGCGCATTCCGCGCTTCGCTCGACCCCGATTGGTTGGATACGCGGGGCAGCTTTGGCGGTCCAGGTGATCATGTCAAGCCTGCCGCCCCGGCCGGCTGACATGGGGCTTCATCCGGACCCTTGATGTCGGGGCCAGCCAAATAGAGCGGGCGAGGCGGAGTGATCTCTGGGTCGGCGAGCAGTCCCAGTTTCGCGACGAAAGCGATATTCACGCCGGCAGACTCCTGCACAACTTCGGTGACGGTCCCAAGCGCCGCAGCTTCCGCTGCGAGGAGATGCGCGCCCGATCCGGCAAGCCGCACCGGACCTGCGCCAAGTGCCCGAACGGCGTCGCGCGCCGCTGCCAAGCGCGGCGAAACTACAGCCCTCCCGATCGGTCCGAACGCGGCAAAGAAAACATTGCCGCGACGGGCATCGATCGCGGTGACCACGAGTCCCGGCTTCTGCTCTAGAATCAGAGGGGCTGCAAGTACTGCCAGAGTCGAAACCCCGGCAACCGGAATTTTGCACGCAAGCCCGATCGCGCGCGCAGCCGCTATTCCCACCCGCAGCCCGGTGAAGGATCCGGGCCCAACGGTCACGGCCACCCGGTCAAGCGACGCAAAGCCGCCATCGACGCGAGCCATGACACGGTCTAACAACGGCAACAGCGCCTCGGCATGGCCTTTCTCCATCGGCATTGTTTCAAGCGCCTCCAGGGCCTCTGCCGCATCGTCAAGGACGCAAGCGGAGACGGCCGGGAGACTTGTGTCGATTGCCAGAATTTTCATGCCGCGGAACTCGATTCGCTTGCTGGATTCGTCAAAGAGCCGAGTAAAATCCAGAAACTCACCCGGAAATCAAATCTGCTCGACCGAGCGCACATCAGGAACGTAATGCCGCAGTAAGTTCTCAATCCCATGCCGCAGCGTCGCCGTTGACGACGGGCAGCCAGAACACGCCCCTTTCATCGCGAGGTAGACGATCCCATCGCGATATCCGCGAAACCGGATATCGCCGCCATCGCCGGCAACCGCCGGACGCACATGGGACTCGATCAGTTTCTTGATCGTGCCAACCGTCTCGGCATCTTCATCGGCGAAAAATTCGTCGCTGTCCTCCAGCCCGGGTTCGTCCGACTCATCGTGCAAGGGTTCGCCGGACATGAAATGTTCCATTATGGCACCAAGAATGACAGGTTTGAGGTCTATCCAATCTCCGCGCGATTTCGTCACCGAAATAAAGTCCCTGCCGAAAAACACCCCGGTGACGCCATCGACCGCAAACAAGGCTTGCGCTAGCGGCGACCGGTACGCGCGGGCAGGATCACGGATGTCCAGCGTGCCATGGGTCATGACTGGGCGCCCCGGAAGAAATTTCAACGTTGCGGGATTTGGGGTGACTTCGGTCTCGATGAACATGGGTGCGTCTCCAAACGTCCGTGGCGTGACGGTTTTGGCCACAATCTGGAAGTGGAACCTTCTAGAAATATGAGGCGAAGCGCGCTCATGGGCAAGCGACACTTATTCAGGCACGGCTAGAACTTGCAT
>JBPYDY010000390.1:0-6993 GCA_051986155.1 Methylocella sp. | reverse complement strand
TTCAGCCCACAATGAGAACGGTGTACTCACCGCACTACCTCCCGTCGACTTGCTCGTAATGGAGCGTTGCCCATAACCGCGCCGCCGCTTGCGTTCGGCCTGACATTGCAAAGTCGCCGGCGGCAAGCGCGCAGTTCGGGTAATGCGCGATTTTGATTGGCCCGCCGCGCGCGCCAATGCGCCCCCATTGCCGCAACAGCCGGAAGCCGCCGAACAAGCCCGGCTCGATGGCGAGCAGGTAAAACCGGAACATGTTGCGCGCCGGATCGAGGCGGCGAAGCTCAACCGGATTCGGCAAGGTCATCCAAACGGTGCATCAGCCGGACGATCTCCTCTACCTCCTGGACCATCTTCACGCGCGCGCTGGGACTTTCGATTGTCTTCAGATCCTCTTCCATCCAAGCGACTGCGTGGTGCAAGTCGATGATGATCCGATGCAACTCCGATAGGGAGAGTTGGACCGTGATCTGTTGTTCGTCGGAAGCTATGAGTTTCAACACTCGCACTCGCCCCCTATCTAAACATTTGTTGCGGACGCACATTTGGCCCGCGCGTGGCGGCCGCGTTTGATTGTCGCGGAACGGCCGAATTCGATCAATTAAATTCAGCCGCCATGATCGCATTTGCCACAGCGATCTTATCGAGATTCGCGCGCAGCTCCGCCATCTGCCACCGCAGCCGGTCGACGATGCATGTGCTTGGCAATTCCTTCCCGCATCACATGGCCGGAGGAAATTTCCGGCTCAACCATGCCCGTGTTTGGCGGGCGAACCACTCGCCGATCATCTTGGCTGGCATCGCTGCTTGTTGCGCGTCTGCGGCAAGTCGCTTTGCAAGCCGCTCGCGCGCTTCCTCCGGCGACGGCATGCGGCCGTCGACGATCATGCGGCGTGCGAGCGCGACGGCCGTCTGGGCATCGACGTCCTGGCCGTAGATGGCGTCGCAGTGAGCGAGGCATCGACCCGAGGCATCTTGGACGCACCACGCGTTGCGAGAGCGCGACCATTCGACCTGCGCCCAAATCTGGCCGGCGATGCTCAGGGTGTAGATTGCAACCTGCCCGTGCTGACGGAAGCGGGTCTCAATGACGCCATAGCGGCGCCGGTCGGTGGGGTCATTCATGACTGTCTCCTGCCAAAAATTCTCGCTCCTAGGCTTTACTACATTTCGATCCGTCTATGTGTCTAAAGTGCTTATTCCACGGGGGTTTATTGGCCATTTCGATCCGTCTCACGTAGACGGATCAAAATGCGCAGCAAGTTCTCCTGCCGTTTGGGTTTTTAGACGGATAGACGGATCGAATCATGAAAATACCCTCAGAGGTAACGTTCCCAGGCATCGAGGAAGCCCGATCGGCTGTAGCCGCGTTGCTGACGGCCGTCGATCACGGGCCGCCCCGGCGCAATGCCAAAAGTGGTCAGCACACTTGAAAGTCGTTTCGCGGTGAGCGGCTTGCCGGCCTTCCATTCCTTCCATTCCTTCCATTCGGAGTCGTCGTCGGTAGTCAGTGCGGCTAGCAGATCGGGATATGCCCAAAGCCAGCCACGGCCGTTGTGCGGGCTTGCGCGGGCCGATGCCGTGCGCGCGGCGCCAGCGAAGCGCGCGCAGGCTTGCGCGCTCGCGGCGCTGCTCGGGAGTTAAGCGGGTTCTGGTCATGTGGCTTTAGTTACTCTTGCTCAAGCAGGCGCCGGATCGCTTGGCGTTGCTCCTCAGCGCGCGCCTCGATGTCTTCCAGCGACTCTGGCAATAGATCCCGCAGAGCGTCTTCCAGCAGGCGGATGATTTCGGCCTGCCCGAGCGCCTCGGTCTCGACCGCGTCGTGATAGCTCTTGGTGCGCGCGACCCACTTGTCGATGATCGGCAAATCGTAGTGCTCGACCTGCTCGGTCGTCAGCGCGAGCCGCCCCCAATTGAGCCGGCCGCCGACGATGCGTTCTAAAACGCGTCGCGTATTGTTCTCGATGTCGCCGCCCGCCTTGTCCCAGTCGCCGAAATACAGGACGGTCTGTCCGGTCCTAAGCGCCGGGCCGATGTCGGTGTGAAGGAAGCCGCCACATTGGCCGTTGGTCGAGGCGCCGTTGACCCGGTAGCGCTGGCAAGTAGCACGCAGCACGCCGAGCAGAGAACGGCTTTCGACGAGGACAAAGGGCGCATTCCCGTGCCAGGGGTCGAGGTAAATGTAGTCGAGGCCTTCTAGAACGGCCGCCTTGATCGTCGAGTAGCCGGCATAAGATTCGATCGCCCGGGTTTCATCGACGATCCACCCCCACGGCACGCGGCCGGCCTCTCTGAGAGAGACCAGCGCATCGTTCATGTCCTGGTCGACGCGGCGAGCCCCCGTCCGCTCTTTCGAGATGACGCCTTGCGCGATCAGCTCATAGAAAAGGAACCGCGCCGATGTTGGCAGCATGCCGTCCTGCTCGTGCCGTTCGAGAAGAGACAGCAGGGCAACCCGGAGGGCTTCAATCTTCGACATCAAAGGGCGTTGCGCTCAGCGCCTCATCGATCCAGCGGCGCAGCTCCTCGAGCAAGCCTTCTTCGAGCGCTCCATCCGCGAGATATTTTAGATCCGGCAGGAATTTCTCGAACTCCGATCGCAGCCATTGACGGCCCATGGCTGCAACCTGTTCGCCAGTGACGCTCGCCATGGTGATTTCTTGCTCTTCGCGCTCGGCGCGATGGGCGCCTGCCAATCGCGCCGCTTCTAAATCAAGCTCGACCGCACGATTCCAATTGCGGGCATCGCTATCGCGGACAGAAACACCCGCGAATTCCGCCGCCTTGTGATCGATCTTCTTGGCGCCATGGCTTTTGGCCTGCCGGATTTTGCGCGCGACATATTGCTTGGCCCTTAGGGTCATGGAGCGGGGGACCGGGATCCCGCTCTCGCGCATCTTTTCGTGCGCCCACCTCTCGGCCTCGAATTCCCTGACGTGGCGCGGCACCCTGCCATTGCCATGGCCCAAATGGGCATGCGCGCATTCGTGCAGGAAAATGTAAAGCGCCTTGCGGGTGACCGGACGCGGGGCTTCCAAGAGCTTCCGTCTGTAACGGCACCTTCCGCTGAGACTTTTCCGGTAGGCGAGAGTGTAGCCTTCCGGAACATATTTCATTGCAACAGCTTCGAACCGCTGCACCGCTGCCTTGCGCGCCGCTTGCAATTGCTCGCCGGATAGTGATTTTAATGGGGGGGCTGGCATCGAAATCATCCTTCGGTGTCGGTCAAGAAGGCCGTGCGGCGTTACCAGCGCCCGCGGCCTTCGCACATATGCTCGCGACAAGCCCTGGCTGCAATAGCCCGTTTGCGCGATGTTTGCGTGGCCGCGGTTCGAAATCCCGCAAATTGCGGTTTGGGGCCATCTCGCTAAAGCTGAACCGGCAATCCCCAAAATCCGAGCCAATAGGAAGCCCGCTGGCGGCCAAAACGGAGTCGCCCGGTACCTATTACCCGGGCGTTTTGGAACGATTGTAAAAAGCCCGAGCCCCGCCCGATTGCCCCAAAATGATGGACCGGTCCATTTTGGACCGATCCATCCGGCGATCCGGTTGCCGACATTATCTCCGCCAACATCAGGCGGGCCAGTTTGGGCGAAGTCGGTTCGGACATACGCTGCGCAGCGTTGAAGAGCGGCGCGGTGTTGTTGTCGAACTTTTTGCGGAAGGCTTCTCAAAGCGCGCAATCGCCGATGCACTGGGCGCCGCCATCAGATGCGGCTAAGGGCTCAATTTGGCGTATCCTGTCACCCAATCCGCCGCCTCAAGCGGTATGTTGCGGCACCAATTAAGGGTTTCTGTTTCCTCGTTAAAGAATGCGTTGATACGATCCCATCGTTCAAGGCACTGCGGCCATGCCTCGGTTGGCAGCATATACATCTTTCTTGACCAATCCTCTTTCACAAACTTCCCGACCCACAGCGACGGAACCAAAAAAACACGTGGGTTCCACGAAGATGGAGCGGATTCTTGCAGGTCAACGAAGGCGTACCAGAGGTGATCGCTGAACCGGTTTACTGCTGCTCCGCCGACATCCCATTCGCACAATTCCTTGCCATAACGTTTAGGGCGATGAGCCCCGCTTGACGTTTTAACCTGAATGGATAGAGCCACTGACCCATCAGGTTTTGCGATAATCAAGTCAACATCTGGGACATTCCCTAGCGTGATTGCTGCATGAATGCCGCGAACGCTCAAGCAATACGCTACGTAATGCTGCCCTGCGGCTCCTATGAATTGCGCTCGGCCGCGCATTTCCTTTTCCTCCAAACAAAAATGTTAGGCCGTCAGCCTTTGGCGCAGGCAGCCGGGCAAGGCTTCGCTGTTTTTAGCGGAGCCTAAACATGAGGCCCGCGCGCGGCATAACGTATTCACGGCCACTCATGTCGCCGGCGGGTGCCCAAGGCCTCATCTCCAAAAGTCCTCGAACTTGCTGCTATCAAGCTCAGTATAGCACACCGTCGAGTTGATCGACTTGTGCCCGAGATAGTCCTGCAGTCGGCGCGTATCATGCCCGTTCGTCCTCTTCGTCCTCGTCGTCATTCGGCGGAGGCGTCGGGGGATAGCCCTCAAAGGCCTTGGCAAGCTCGGTGAGCGCATCAGGCGGCTTGGTGCCGATCAATTCAAGCATCCGGCGCAGCCGCCCCGCAAGGCGCCCATAGACCTCGATCTCGATGGGCATGCCTGCCGACTTGCGGCCTTCCATACTCTCAAGCTCGCACTCAAGTGTCGCGGCACGGCGGCAGATGCTAATCTGCGCTTCGGAGAGCATGTCATAGCCGCCGAGATCGCTAGCGTGCCTAAGCACAAGATCATTCCAGCGTCTCGCCCATGCCGATCGTGTGTCGCCAAGCTCGACGAACATTTGCTTGCCTTTCGTTACCCGGCTTGAGTTGTGGCCGATACGGCGCTGAAGCTGGTAGGAAGTAACCATGTGCCGCCAATCCTATAGGCATTCCTGAGCCATTCCTTGGCAATCTCGTCGCAACATTCCTTTATTTCCTTAGAAAGCTCAACTCGCTTCGCGGTGACGAACGCGCAAGAAAAATTCCGTTGCGGCGGCGTGTGTGCTTGGCATCGACAACCGTTTTTCGAGCGCATCGAAGCGCGCGTCGAATTTTGTCTCGATCCCATCGATTTTTGCTTCCACTGCAGCTAGGCGCGTATCGATGGAAATCAGCCGGTTGTCAAAGCCAGCAACTTCTTCGGCCGCGGCGGTTGCCGCATCATGGCTCGGGTCATCGGCTGCGGCAGTGCGGGTGTTTGGCGTGCAAAACACCGCGGTTGGCAGAGTGGCGGGTGACGTGGCATAATTGTTCGGATGGAGTTCGCGGAACAGCTCATCGCCCTCTACCTCACGCGCGGCGGGAAGACCTTCATAGTGCCAAGCTATTCAATTCCCGGAGCGAACTCCGAGGAGGAATGGGCATGTCCAGACTTCGTTGCTCTCGATTTCGAGAAACATGAGGTCGTGGTGGTGGAGGTGACCACTGCCTCCGATATACACGGTCTTATTGGCAAGGTCAGAAACCGCGAGAAGCAGTGGTTTGAGGCACTTCACACCAAGCTTCAGAATGATGGAATAGCCGTCGGCTGGCCACTGCGGTTCCTTGGCTTCGTTCGAAGAGCCAATCTTGAAAGGGCCCGACAGCAATTCGCGGGTGAAAAAGATGTAACGTTCGCTGCGATCGAAGATGCCAGCTTCCCGTGGTGGTATTGGGAGAATCGGAAAGGGGGATTGCCCCGGTGACGCGGCGCCAAACGTCACCGCGATCCCGCCCAGCTTGCCAAGCCAAGGATTTCTCAAAATTACCCAATCAGCGCCGAATCGATCGCAGTGTGGGGCGCTCAAAGTTTCAGTCTCGAAATCATGCCAAAAGTCGCGCTTGAAGCGGCAAAAACGTGATTTGCTTAGCTCGCGTCCGCGCACGCGAGACCCGTCAATTGCGCGAGCGTGCGCGCTTCGACCAGGAGCAGGCCGAAGGTCTTGCGGAGGCTTTGGCCGAAGCCTTTCAGCAAGAGATAGCCACCAAGACCGATCTTGCGTTGCTTGAGCAGCGGCTCATGACCAAGCTGGCGCAGATCGAGCTGCGGCTTACGATTGCAATGGGGACAATCGTCGCCGCGGGAATTGGGATTTTGCTGGCGCTTGAGAAGCTGATCAAATGACGCCGCGCATGCACATTGTTTGGTCGGTTCTCGAAGCCGCGAAGGATGCTGGCGACGAGATCGTGCTCGCGGCTTGCCGCCGGTTGATTGAAGCTCACCGGCTTGGCTGGCGCAAGCATCATCGCCGCGCAGATTGGGATTTGGTTGTTATGTTTTACGAAGCCCGCTTAACTCCCGGAGGGCGCCGCACGCGGCGCCGCATGCCCGCCCGGCTCCGCGCCGTGCGTAGAGGCCAGACAAAAATCAACGAGGAACGCGCTAACTTGGATCGCGGCGCCGAATATCTTAGCCAGGGCTACCGTATTCTCGAAAGCGAAGAGTTTGCGCATCTTCCGTTGAGCGAGCAGCAAGAATTCAGGGACCGTCTCTGCGAGCTGGAAGAGCTTCACAAAAGCGTGGAGGCCGACGACGAAGATCTGGCCGCAAAGTACCGCATATTGCGGGCGATTGTGGTCAATGTGACTGCTAAGGATCCCGATTTGCAGCGCCAGCTTCTGGCAGTGTTGGACTCTGATGACGATTAGGCCACGGCAGAAACAAACATTGGAGCAACGGCGCGAGAAGGCCCGGCGCCGCGCGCTTCGCTGTCGCCGGGCGCACGGCATCGGCCCGCGCAAGCCCGCAGAGCGCCCGTGGCTGGCCATGGGCATCTCCCGCAGCACCCTACTACCGGCGCCGCGCAAAAGCCCGCGAGCAGGCCGCTGTGGCCGCGCTGGCGCAAGCTGTTGCCGCAAGAGAAGCCGTGCCCATCCGGCTTCAAGCAGAAGCAAGGGTCGTTGAGATCCACATGCGGAGCAATTCCGACGGCTCGGTTGTCGCGTTCGACCCGGT
>JBPYDY010000389.1:0-5836 GCA_051986155.1 Methylocella sp. | reverse complement strand
CCGTCCCGGAAGAATATCGCAGCGAAGGACGCGCTAAAAACGCTGTTGGTGCTGCTTTTGCCGAGCTGAAACACGGACTTGCGAGAAACAAAATCTCCGCGTTTTACGTGGAGGCGATTGTCGGGGCTGATAACGAAGCATCCAAGCGTGTCGCTGCAGCGACTATCTCAACTACCCCCGTTGAGGTGACAGATTGCGTCTCAGGATTTCCTGCATACCAGTACATTCGAAAGATTGGATAGGATACAGCTGGCTGAAACGGAGCCAAAAACGGTTGAGGTCAAGGAGCGGGATGGCGAAGTCGTGATCGGGTTGCCGACGATGGACCGGGAATTCCCCACGACTATCAAAATATGCTCGGCAATGGGCTAGCCTCAGCCTCGTCGCAGCCGTCGCTCGCCTTCATGGCGCGCGGATCGAACTCTGCGGCACTGCGCCGGGGTTTAAGATCGCGCTTCGGTTTTCACCCGCAAAGACCTGACTCGAAATTCGGGAAGCCTGCAGCCAATGGTCGCTCGCACCACGCGAGCCTGATTGTAGTGCCGATGGGCGAGCTTCGCCGCTCGAGCTAGGCCTTCGTCCGGCGGCCGCCCACCCGTGCGGAAAACGGCGTCGCGTCAGGTTACCCCGCCGGCGAGCACCGTCACAGCGCGGCGATTCTGCGACCAGCAGGAGATGTCGTTGCAGGACGCCACCGGCCGCTCTTTCCCATAGCTGATCGTGTGAATTCTTGCCGCCGGAATGCCGCGGGCAATAAGATATTCCTTGGTGGTCTCGGCCCGCCGCGCCCCAAGCGCAAAATTATACTCGCGCGTGCCGCGCTCATCGGCATGGCCCTCGATCGTCACATTATAGCGGGCATATTGCTGAAGCCAGCCCGCTTGCTTGGCGAGCGTGGCTTGTGCAGTTCCGCTCAACTCGCTGGAATCCGTGTCGAAGAACACCCGGTCGCCGACGTTTACTGCAAAGTCCTGAGGGCTCCCAGGCGCCGCACGCCCGACCGACGCAAGCGCGGCCGCATCCTCGTTCGGATTCTTCGCACAGGCGGAGATTGCGAGGGCGCCAGCCACGACGGCAGCAAACTGAAACGCGCCAGGCCGTTGAAGAAAGCTCATCCCATATTCCTTCTGTAATCGCCGGATAGTCCTTAGGCCTACCTGCGGTTGGTTAAAGGAATGTTCCGTCAACCTTGATCGAAGCTAACCAAGACACGTTGCATTTGAGCAATTGTTGACAAAGTTAACAAATAGTTAATGGCGAGAATGCGGCTGAGGTGAAGTTTGTCCACGACATTTGCGAGAAATTGCTGCGCCGCAATCATAGGGGAATTCGCTTAAGTGGGCTTAAATGAGGCTAGTTTTCTGTTTTTATTAGCCTATCTCCTGCTAAAATGCACAGCTCGAGTCGGCACAATTGGTAAGCCATTTCCAAGCCGAACATCGCCCGCTCTATTGCGCATGGCCAGGCAGCGAATCAGCATGGCTCTAGCCTTAACTCGGACACGGTCATCGGAGTGATTGAGGCAAAGAGTGGCACCATGCCAAGGACCAAAAAGGCGACATTTCCAACTCCTCTGGAGAAGGTCAAAGGTTCATGGGTTAATAATGTGAAAGGTTAATAATGTAAAGCTATCCGTTCATGAAATTGCTCATAAGCGAGAGCTGAAGCTTGGAACAAGAATTTCAGCTGCAGTACAGCAAAAAGGCACACTGTATTGGAGTGCGCGGCAAAAGCTTCTGAACAGACGGGCGGCGGTTGGCCCAGGCGCTAATCCAGGATCGGGCTCCAGGCTGGATCCGACGCATAATTCGGCGTCGGGACCGGGAATTCAGCGCGGCCGAACACATCTGTCATGTAGATCTTCGGGCCTTCTTGCCCGCCTGGATCGCGAAAAAACATAAGGTACAGGCCGTTCGGCGCCCAAGTCGGCCCCTCGTTGTGGAAACCCTCGGTCAGGATCCGTTCGCCAGTGCCGTCCGGGCGCATGACGCCGATCGCAAAGGAGCCGCCCTTCTGTCTGGTGAAGGCTATAAAATCTCCCTTCGGCGACCAGACCGGGGTCGCATAGCGTCCTTCGCCAAAAGAAATACGCCGCGGTCCGCCCCCGGACGCAGACATGACATAGAGCTGCTGGCTGCCGCCGCGGTCGGATTCAAAGACGATCTCGCTTCCGTCCGGCGAATAGGACGGCGAGGTGTCGATCGCATCGGACTCGGAAAGACGCGTTGTCGTGCGCGAGCGCAAATCCATGCTGTAGAGGTTGGAGGTGACGCCTTGCGCCAGCGACATTACAACTTTTTGCCCATCCGGCGAAAACCGCGGCGAAAATGTCATGCCCGGGAAATTTCCGACGACCTCGCGCTGCCCGGTTTCGATATTCAAAAGCAAGACTTTGGGATCGGATCCGCCAAATGACATATAGGTGATGTCTTGCGAGGAAGGCGAAAATCTCGGCGTCACCACGAGATCGTCGCCCCGCGTCATATAGCGCATATTGGCGCCGTCCTGATCCATGATCGCGAGCCGCTTGCGGCGCCGCTCTGGCGGTCCGGTTTCGTCGACAAACACAATCCGCGTGTCAAAAAAACCTTTTTCTCCCGTGATCCTCGAGAAAATCGCATCCGAAATAATATGCGCGACGCGGCGGGTGTTGTTGGGGTCGGTGACGTATTGGCTGCCGGTGACCTGCCCGCCGGTGGCGACGTCCCAAAGCCGGAACTCGGCCTGCAACCGCCCATCGGCGGTCCGAGTCACGCGGCCCGTGACCACGAATTGCGCATTGATCATGCGCCAGGGTTCCATCCGTGGGGGCTCATCCGGATTGACCACCGTCTCGGCAAATGTCTTGGGATCGAGAGGCGCAAGGAAGACGGAGCGCCTAAAATTGTTGGTGATGATCGACGTCAATTGGCTGCTTGCCGCCGAATCCCCGGCAAATGCCGTAATCGCGATCTGGATAGGTTTAAACTCGCCGCGCACGTCAAGATAGCGATCCTGCGCGGCAGAGGCGGAGCAAGCACCAAAGCCGCTAAACAAGAGCATGGCCGGTAAAATCAGAGCGGAGATTTGATGAACCGTTTCCCGGTTGCATCGTGCGGAGGCAAAGCTCGCGAGAAACCTCAAGATCACAGCATTTCATCCTGATCGAAGCGGACAATCCGACCCTTCCACTCCTCGTAATAGGGCTGGTATTGCGCGGGTATCCGTAGCGGGTCACAACGCCGCACGGCCCGCATTGCGCTATCCGCGAGGGCGCGCAAATTGGGATCCGACGGCGGGTTCAGAAGCTGAGGGTCGCCAATCAGCGCGCCTTCCGGCGTGAATTGGACATGGATCTCTGGAATGTATTTTTCCTGCCCGGAAACCGGGACGACGTTCCAGCAGCGCTTATATTGCTCCAGCAGCAATCCGTCTAACGTCGCCCACAGGGATGGCGACATTTTGGGGCCGGTTGCTGTTGGCGCGCCGAGCGAAGCCGTTTGGCTGAGCTGTTGCCCGCGTGCCTGCTTTCTTTGCGGCGCTTCCTTGCTCAAGAATTTGGCAATATCGCTAAGATCGAATTTATGTTGCGGCTCCGTAGCTTCCTCCCCGGATTTTGGCTTTGCCGCGGCCTTTTGCCGTTCCTTCTTCTGCTCTTGCTGGAGGAATTTGGTCAGCTGATCGGGCTGAAATTTAGGCGCGGGCTTTTTTGCAGCTTCCACCGGCTTCGTTTGCGCCGACCGCGGAAATACTTGCTCGGCGGGTTCGTCGGGTTTTGGCGTCTCCTGCGCGGGGCGCGGCGGAGGCGAGCTCGCGTCTTGCCGCGCAGGATTTGCAACTTCCTGCAGATCAGCTTGCCCTGGCTCTGGCTGACGTTTCAGCGGCGAGGGCGCAGCTGCGATCTCTTTGGGCGCATCGGCCGGCGAGGGCTTTGTGCGCAGCTCTGTTGTTTCGGCGATTTTTTCGCTCCGCTGCTGAGGCTTGACCTTGGCCGCAGTCTCCTCGCCCTTCATGATTTGGTTGAACTGCTCGCTGCTGACGACGGCCACAGCAACGCTTTCCTGCGCGTCAGATAGCTGCGGGGTTCGCGAGAACGAAATCAGAGCTAAGGCCAAAAGGCCGATATGCACGCCGCCCGAGACGGCAAAGCCAGGATTTTCTGGCAAAGCCATAGGCGTTTAGTTCTTGTTGGGGTCGGTAACCAATGCGACCTTTTTGTATCCGGCCCCTGTGATAATCGACATAACCTCGGCAATCCGCCCGTAATTTACCTGATTCGCGCCGCGCACATAGATCCGATCGTCATCGCCCGCCGTCGCAACCTCCTTGAGCTTATCCGCGAGCACATTAACGTCCACCGGCTCATCCATGACAAAGACCGAGCCTTTGTCATCGATGGCGACGGAAATCGGTTTATGATCAATGTTGAGCGCCGCAGCCTTGGTCTTCGGCAGATCAATTGCGACGCCGGTTGCGAGCAGGGGGGCGGCCACCATGAAAATGATCAAAAGCACCAGAATGACGTCGATGAAAGGCGTCATATTAATTTCAGCCATCGCTCGATAGCGAGGCATCCCGCGCCGCCCCCGCTTGCGACTTTGACCTAAAGTCATGCCAGACATAGCCATCTAACTACTACTCTCTTCCGCGACCTAGCAAATTTATTGGGGCGAAAATACCCCTATTTGGGTGGGGACCCAGAGGCCTCATGCGGCCCGGTCCTGTATGCCGCGCTGGTCAATTTGGCGCGACAATATCGCCGAAAACTCATCCGCAAAACCTTCGAGCCTCGCTTGTTTCTTGGCGACATCGCCTTGGAATTTGTTATAGGCGATCAGCGCCGGGATCGCCGCGAAAAGCCCGATAGCCGTCGCGAAAAGCGCCTCCGCTATGCCGGGGGCGACGACCGCGAGCGACGTATTTCGCGATACCGCAATCGAGCGAAACGCCGTCATGATACCCCAAACCGTGCCGAAGAGGCCAATGAAGGGACCGGCCGACGCGACGGTTGCCAGCACCAATAGGCTTGATTCGAGTTTTTCGACCTCGCGCGCGATCGAAACGTCGAGGACCTTCTCGATTCGCGCCTGCAGGCCCATAAAGGAGGTCGACGCCACTTTCACCGAGCGCCGCCATTCCCGCATCGCGGCTACGAACAACGCCGCCATGCCCGAAGCCGGGCGCGATGAGAGCGTTGCATAAAGTTCGTCAAGCGACGAGCCCGACCAAAAGATCTCCTCGAATTTGGCCATTGCACGATTGGTTCTCGCAAACAGGAGAATCTTGTTAATGATGATCGCCCAACACCAAACCGATGCGCCCATCAGTCCCACCATCACAAGCTTGACCACAAAATGCGCCGACCAAAACATGCTAAGAAGAGAAACTTCCACCAACGGAGGCGTTACCCCTGAAGCTGCAACATCGGCGGGATTCATTAAATTCGTCCTTCCAAACAGGTCAAAGAGGGGCAAAGCTCCCCGGCAAATGAACTTTGTTTCGGAAATCCGTCAATTCTGGGGCTTCGTCAGGCCAAAACTTTCCGCGAGCTTGCACCAATTCCACTCGGGCTCCTCGGCGCGGTGTAAATCCTCTCGTTCTTCCAATTACTAACGCCTATCGCAGTTCGGTCCGGTGTCCAAACGCACAAAGGGCTCAAGGATTCACTTGGTACACCTAGGCCAGCGCCAATCAAGGTCAAATTATGTTAGCAATACGAATTCAGGGGAATTCTTCCAAATACTACGCGGGTCCAATCGCCTTGAGCTTTGCAAAAATTTCGTCCGGAAGACGTCTTGCCTTGCCTCCGGCGACAATCGTTATTCTCACCTGCGCGGTCAAAAGAACTTCGTCGCCG
>JBPYDY010000388.1:0-2469 GCA_051986155.1 Methylocella sp. | reverse complement strand
TCTATGCGCGGCACCCGTTGCGTGCCCAAATCTCGTGACGCGGGCTGATCGCACGCATGTCATTGCGAGGAGCTTCGCTCCGAAACAATCCAGTGGTGGCAGGGGCTGGATTGCTTCCCGCTTCGCCTCTGGCTTGCTTCTCGCAACGACGTCTATTGCGGTGGCGTTTGGCTGCGCGGCCCAACGAGAGCGAAAATGCCGCCCTGCGGATCGCGGCAATGGACGATCCAGGCTCCACCCGGCACCTGATGCGGGCCGTTGGTGATTTCGCCGCCGCCCGAGCGCACCCGCGCTGCGGCGCCATCGATCCCGGCAACGTTAAAGTAATAGAGCCAGGAGGGTGCGGCCGCCGCGTCGGGCTTGGTCATCATGCCGCCGCTCATCGGCTCGTGCCCCGTGGAAAAGATCTGGTAGATGCCCATCGGACCCATATCCATCGCCTCGGCCTTTTTCCAGCCGAACAGCTTGGCATAGAAGGCGAACGCCGCCTCGCGATCAGCGGCGGCGAGCTCATGCCACCCGCCATGGCCCGGCGTGCCGGGCGCTGCCGCTTCACAATTCGCGCCCGCCGGTGGAGCCAGCGGCTTGAACAGGGCGAGCGTTGCGCCCTGCGGATCGGCGATGATCGCAAAGCGGCCGACGCCGGGGATATCGCCGGGCGCGCGATGAATCTTGCCGCCGTCCTTTGCGGCCTGCGCCGCGCTCGCATCTACATCATCGACGGCGACATAGCCGATCCAGCCCGGCCGGGCGCCATTGGCGCAGCCATCTTCGGGGAGCGCCATCATTCCGCCGACCGAAGTCTCCCCGGCTTTGAACAGAGTGTAGGACATTCCCGGCATGCCCGCATCCTGCGCGCCCCAGCCGATCACATCACGATAAAACGATTCCGCGCCCGCGGTATCGGTGGTCATCAGCTCATACCAGACGAATTTGCCATGGGAATTCGGCATTGCATTCGGCATCCTGTTTCTCCTGGTTGATGGAAGTTGACGGTAAAGTTCAGCGCGAGGCCGCGCCCAGTTGGCTAGGCGCGGCAGGCATGCGCGGGCATGCCCTCGTATTCGTCATGGCGGCGGACGAAATCCATGGTCGATTTCTCGTTCCGGCCCTTGGGCGCCCGGTCGAGAATCATCAAAGTTCCGATCGACTCCTCCAGACCGCGGGCATAGCTCGAATAGGTATGGAAGACATTGCCCGCCTCGTCCTTGGAAAAGGCGCTGAGGCCAGGAAGCTCGTCATTCGCATCCGCCGCTTCGATCTCGGCAAAATTGTAGAACACCTTCCCCTTTGCCAGCTCTTCCTTCGTAAAGGAGACATGGAAGTCAAAGTTGAAATCGGTTCCTGCGGAGGAAACCCAGGGAAAGCGCCAGCCCATCCGCTTTTTATAGGCTTCGATCTTGGCGAGCGGGGCGCGGGAGACGGCGACCAGGCTCACGTCATGATGCTCGAGATGCGGCAGGGCGCCGTCGAAATGATCGGCGACAAAAGAGCAGCCGGGACAGCCGGCGTCCCAGCTGGGGCCCAACATGAAATGATAGACGATCAGCTGACTGCGCGGGCCAAACAGTTCGGCAAGGGTCCTCTTGCCGGCCGGGGTGTCGAAAAGATAGGTCTTCTCGACCTTCACCCAGGGCAAAGCCAAACGCTCGGCATTGATTTTGTCGCGCAGGCGGGTTGCCTCCTTTTCCTTGGCAAGCAGCGCCTTGCGGGCCGCAAGCCATTCCTCTTTTGCCACGATCCGGTTTTTCTGCATCGTTTCACCTTTCATTTCGCTTGACTAAATAGATTGGTATCAACATAATTAAATAGATTGGTATCAACATAATTTGGCCATGTCAAGCAGCCCGGAGCCAAGTTTCGAGACGGCCTTGCATGTGCGCGATACCTGCCTGTGTCTGCATGTGCAGCGTGCAGCGCGAGCGCTGGCACGGCGATTTGACGAGGCGCTGCGGCCGGTTGGCCTCACCAACGGTCAGTTTTCGCTCATGACGTCCTTAAACCGCCCCAAGCCTGCGCGGATGGGTGCGGTGGCCTCGCTGCTTGCCTTGGACCACACGACCCTGACCGCGGCGCTCAAACCGCTAGCGCGCCGCGGCCTCGTTGCGGTCCGCATCGATCCCATGGACCGGCGCAGCCGGCTCTTGGTGCTGACCCCGGCCGGGCGGGCCCTGCTGGCAGAGGCCATTCCGATCTGGGAGCGCGCGCATTCAAAGGCCGAAGCGCTTCTCGCGGATGGGGATGGCGCCCGGCTTCGCCGCGATCTGCGCGCCCTTTCATGATATCGCGTAGATCGCCTTGGCACTTGCCACCAGTTCTCATCAGCCTTGCTGTTCCGTTACGGCGTCGTGTTCCAGGTGATTGAAGACGATGCCATGGGGGGAAGGGCGGGCGCGCCCTTGCGGGAGTTGGCGGCGCAAAAGCTTCGCCAACGGTTGCGCAAATCCAGCAGCAGATCGATTGGTGCAT
>JBPYDY010000387.1:0-7670 GCA_051986155.1 Methylocella sp. | reverse complement strand
CGCGAGGCGCCCGAAGGGCGGCAGTCCCGCACGGCGGCGCTGATCGATTTCCTCCGCATAAAAACGCTCGGCATCGCCCGAAAGGAGCGCCCGCATCACCGGATGCTCCGGCTGCCAGGTCTGGATAAAGGCGCGGCCCGCGGTCTCAAATCGCCCCGCCCGCCCGGTCACCTGCTGGAGCAGCTGAAATGTGCGCTCAGCGGCGCGCGGATCGCCCGAGGTCAGGCCGATATCCGCATCGATGACGCCAGCGAGCGAAAGATGCGGGAAATTGTGGACCTTGGCGACGAGCTGGGTACCGATCACAATGTCGCATTCGCCGCGCGAGATTGCTTCGATCTCGGCGCGCAGGCGCTCCGTGCCGCCGGGAAGATCGGAAGAGAGGGTAAGGATTTTCGCGCCTGGAAAAAGCTTTGCTGCTTCTTCCGCCAGGCGCTCTATGCCGGGACCGCAGGCGGCAAGCGATTCGGCGGCCTCGCACGACGGGCAGACCGCGGGCCTTACCTCGGTGTGGCCGCAGTGATGGCACATCAATACTCGGCGGAAACGGTGCTCGACGAGCCATGCCGAGCAATTTGGACAGCTGAAGTGGTGTCCGCATGCGCGGCAGAGCGTCAAGGGCGCGTAGCCGCGGCGGTTAAGGAATAACAGCGCCTGCTCACCGTTGGCGAGCGTTCTGAAGATGGCCGCGGCGAGTTTGGGCGCGATCCATTTGCCGCGCGCGGTAGAATTGGTGCGAAGGTCGATCGCGGCGAGCGCGGGGAGCGGCTTTGCATTAAAGCGGGAGGCAAGCCTGATGTGGCCATAGCGGCCATGATCGGCATTGACGCGGCTTTCAATGGATGGCGTTGCCGAGACAAGAACCACGGCGCAATTCTCGATTCGACCGCGCACGACGGCCATGTCGCGGGCGTGATAGGCAACGCCATCTTCCTGCTTATAGGCGGCATCGTGCTCCTCATCGACGATGATTGCGCCAAGATCGTTGAATGGAAGAAACAAAGCCGAGCGCGCGCCGATGACGGCCTTGACGCTGCCCTCGGCGGCCGCCCGCCACAGACGCGCCCGCTTTCGCGCGCTCACCCCCGAATGCCATTCGCCAGGCCGCGCACCGAAGCGCGCCGCAAAACGGTCCAAAAACTGCGCGGTGAGCGCGATCTCGGGTATGAGGATGAGGCTTTGGCGGCCCATCGCGAGCGCCGCGGCGACGGCCTCGAAATAAACCTCCGTCTTCCCGGAACCGGTTACGCCTTCGAGCAGAGTCACGCCGAACGCGCGGGCGCGGACGCGCTCTGTGAGCTCAAAGGCGGCACTCTCTTGCCCGGCTTCGAGCAACGGCCGCGCATAGGCCGGGTCGCAGGTAAGCGCCACGGGCTCGGGCGGGAGCGCGATCGCCTCGAGCGTGCCTTCGTCAACCAAAGAATCGATGACGCCCGGCGAACAGGCTGCGGCCTCGGCGAGCGCTGCCTTGGAAAAGGCCATGCCGACTTCGGTCGCGGCAAGAACCCGCGCGCGGGCAGGAGTCATCCGGAACGGCGCCGGTCCCTTAAGGCGAACGCCAACCCTAACGGGCTCCGGTCCGGCGTGAAGCGCAGCGCCAATTGCCATGCGCAGGACCATGCCGCGGGGGCTCAAGGTCCAGCGTGAAACCCAGTCAACGAAATTCCGCAGATTGTCGCCAAGCGGGGGAAGGCCGAGCCGCTTCAAGATGGCTTTGAGATTCTCCCTCCCGGCGGCCCGCGTGGAAACCTCCCAGACGACGCCATGGGCGACTTTCGTGCCGAGCGGCACTTCGACCAAATCGCCGGGCGAAATGCTCGTGCCGGGCAAAACCCGATAGGAATAGGGGCGGTCGATTGCAAGAGGCAGCAAGACTTCCGCAATTACGGCGCTGTCTTCGATACGATTTGCGTTGCCGGACGCCGTCATTTCAACTCAAGGGCGCTGAGGCGCAGAGCGTCAAAACAGGCGCGCACGCGCCGAATGTGTGCTATGGACGTTTCCGCCAAATTATTTGCCTTCACTGCGAGGAGCAAGAAGACTTGAAAATTCTCCCTGTCATAATGTGCGGCGGCGCGGGAACGCGGGTTTGGCCCGAGTCGCGCGAAAGTCTGCCGAAGCAGTTTATTCCGCTCATCGGGGCGCATTCGACCTTTCAGATGGCGGCCGAAATGCTATCTGACGGCGCGTTCGAGGCGCCGATTGTCATTTCCAATCACGATTACCGTTTTCTCGTCGCCGAGCAGATGGAAAAGATCGGCCGCGAGGCGCGCATCGTCCTCGAACCGGTTCGCCGCGACTCTGGCCCGGCCGTTGCCGTTGCTGCCGAACTCGCCCTGCAGTTGGGACCTGAAACGATCGTTGCGGTTTTGGCCGCCGACCATGTGGTGCGCGACCAAAAGGGGTTCATTGACCTCTGCAAAAAGGCGGCGGAAGCAGCGGCGCTCGGTTATATCGTCACCCTGGGGATCAAGCCGGACGAACCCGCGACGGGTTATGGCTATATCAGGCCGGCAAAGGCGGTCACTGCTGACGGCGCGGCCCTCAAGGTCGAGGCCTTTATCGAAAAGCCCGATGCCGCAACCGCGCAAAATTATGTTGCCTCAAATTACCTCTGGAACTCCGGCAATTTCATTTTTCGTGCCGATGTTATGCTCGAGGAGTTACGCAATTTCGAGCCGGAAATGGCCTTAGCTGCGGCTGACGCCGTCGCGAGAGCGAAGACTGATTTGGATTTTCTCGTCCTCGATGCGGAAGCTTTTGGCCGGGCGCCCAAAAAATCCATCGACTACGCCATCATGGAGCGCACCGCAAAGGCCGCCGTCGTGCCTGCCGCCATCAGCTGGTCCGATGTCGGGAACTGGCGCGCGGTTTGGCAATTGTCCGAACGCGATCAATTTGGCAATTCGATCAGGGGCCGTGGCATTGTCATGAACGCGTCAAATGTTCACGTCCGTTCCGAGGAGCATTTGACGACGGTCGTCGGGGTCGATGACGTCATTGTCGTTACGACCCAGGACGCCGTTCTGGTTCTCAACAAGGCGCATGGCGACAATGTCAAGGAGCTCGTTGACCGGTTGAAAAGTGAAAAGCATCCGGAGGCAATGGAGCATAAGCGATCGTATCGGCCATGGGGCTATTTTCAGTCCGTCGATCGCGGGGCGCGCTATCAAGTAAAGCGCATTGTCGTGAAGCCTGGCGCGCGTCTCTCCCTGCAAAAGCATTTTCACCGCGCCGAGCATTGGATCGTTGTTAAGGGGACGGCGGAGGTGACAAGGGACAATGAGGTCCACCTCGTGCATGAAAATGAGTCGATCTTTTTGCCGATAGGATGCTTGCATCGCATGGCAAATCCCGGCCGGATCGATCTCGAATTGATCGAGGTGCAGACCGGCTCTTATCTTGGGGAAGACGATATCGTCCGGCTCCAGGATGTCTACAACCGCGGTTAACTCGTTGCAATTTGGGGCCTTGGCCGAAATGAGCGCGCAGCCTTCGGCCTTCGTGCAGACGCTAGGTCTTGTCGCTGTCCTCATGGCGTGGCTTGTTGCCGCTTGCGCGTTTTTCGAGCCTGCCTCCGCGCGGCCGCTTGTGCCGGCAGAGCGGCGCTACGTGCCATATAGCGGCGTCCTGCCCGCATGCGGCGATCCTGCCGTCTTCGAGCAAATTCGGGGACGCTTCCATGATCGCGAAACCGAATTTTGGGCCACCGGCCTCGAAATCTTCGGCTTCGACGATGTCAAGGAAATCGGCTACAAGACGAATGGCGAAGATTACATTCCTCGCCGCTATTGTTTCGCGCGCGCTTATGTCAACGACGAAAAGAGGTTTCATCAAGTGTTCTTTTCGATCGCTGAAGACTTGGGCATCATCGGATTTGGTTTTGGTGTCGAGTGGTGCGTTTCCGGACTCGACCGGGACAATGCCTATGCGCCAAACTGCAAAATGGCGCGGCCATGACCGGCAACGGTTCCCTCTCTCTCAATCGGCGCGCAGCAGCGCGAGGGGCAATTACCCTGCGAATTTTGGCCGCGCTTGCGCCCGTAACAAGCACGGGGTTTGCCGCCGAGGCTGCGCCGCAGGCCGCCTTGTGCGGACCCTGCCGCATCGCGTCGGGCGCGCGTTGGATAGAAAAAGCGCAGGCGCAGAGCAGTGCGGCGGATACGCCTGGAGATTTCGATTTTTATGTCCTCTCGCTCTCCTGGTCGCCCGGATTTTGCGAAACGCCTGCCGCCGCGAATTCGCATGGGCAATGCGACGCGGGCGCCAATTTGGGTTTCGTCGTCCATGGATTTTGGCCGCAATATTCGCACGGCTTTCCCTCGAACTGCCGCCCCGCGGCGAGATCGCCCTCGCGGATTGCCCTTGAAAGCGCGCGCGGCCTTTTTCCCAGCGAGGGATTAGCCCGGCATGAATGGGCAAAGCACGGCACCTGTTCAGGCAAAAGCCCAACCGATTACTTTGCCGATGTGCGCCGGGCGCGGGATGCGATCACCATTCCCGTTCCCTTTGCCACTGCCCAAGAAACGCAAACCTGGGCCCCGATCGACGTTTTACGCGCGTTCGTCGCCGCCAATGCGAGGCTGCGGCCAGGCATGCTGGGCCTCGCATGCAAAAACGGCGTCCTGGAAGAGGTGAGGATTTGCTTTTCCAAGGATGTGCGCGATTTCTACGCTTGCACGGAGGTCAGCCGGCAAGGATGCCACGCGCGCGAAGTATCCGTGCCGCCGATCCATTGAACCAAGATTGACGCGAGCGAGGCTGGGCCGGTTATCCGGCCGAATGCTTTGCAAGGACCAGGTGCTTGCCAAAGCTCGCGTCTGTCGCAATTTCTTGAAAGGCGGATTGGATTACTGGATTTCGCGGCCTGCAGCGCGCCGCCGGCGCAAGACCGGCCCTGGCAAAAGGTTTTGGGAGGAAAGCGAGCGATGCCGCAGCAGGGCACCGTTAAATTCTTCAATGCCGAGAGGGGCTACGGCTTCATCAAACCGGATGGCGGCGGGCGCGATATATTCGTCCATATCACTGCGGTCGCGCAGGCAGGCCTCGAAACCTTGAACGAAGGCCAGAGGGTGAGCTATGAGATCGAGCCTGACAAGAAGGACAAAGGACCCAAGGCGGTGGATGTGCGGCTCGCCGCAGGCCGGATTTGAGAGGTTTTCGGCCGTGGGCTCGTGAATTCGCCCAAGTAAGGCGGGCGGGTGCCGTCCATGTCTCTAGGGTGGTTCGGTGGGCGCGCAAACATTTGTAGTTAGCGAAGACGAAGAGGGCATGCGGCTCGACCGGTGGTTCAAGCGGCGCATGCCCATGCTTTCCCTTTCGCATCTGAACAAAATCGTGCGAAAGGGCGAAGTGCGCGTCGACGGGTCACGGGTGAAGACGTCGATGCGGCTTGCTCGGGGCCAGAGCGTGCGCGTGCCGCCCTTGCATGTCGAGGTGCCGGTGCTTGCGGAACACAAAATATCGCCCGACGAAATCCGCACTCTTAAAAGTTTGATCCTCTTCGAGGACCGCGATCTTCTTGTGCTCAACAAGCCTTATGGCCTTGCCGTTCAAGGCGGCTCGGGACAGATCCGTCATATTGACGGGATTCTTGCCGCAATGCCAAATGAGCGCGGCGAGAGGCCTGTGCTAGTTCATAGGCTCGACCGCGAGACCTCGGGCGTGCTGCTGATCGCCAAGAGCCGGAAAATCGCGGCAGAGCTCGGAGGAACATTCCGCTCGCGGCAGGCAGCAAAAATCTATTGGGCGCTCGTTTACGGCGTGCCGAGGCCCGCGCAAGGGCGAATTTCCCTCTTTCTCGCAAAGGGCGACGGCATGGAGAAGGACCGCTCGGAGCGGCGGGGCACAGAGGCCCGCGGCAGTCTCGAAAAGATGCGGATTGCCGCGCATGGTGACGAGGATGCCCGCCATTCCGTCACCTATTACGCGATCGTCGACAAGGCGCCACCGCGGCTCTCCTGGCTCTCGCTGAAACCGATCACCGGGCGCACGCATCAATTGCGCGCCCATGCCGAGGCGATCGGCCATCCGATCATTGGCGACGCAAAATATGGCGCAAGGCCAGGCACGGCCAAAAGCGACCCCTTGCGAGCGATGCCAGAGTCGATCGAACAAAAGCTGCAGCTTTTGGCGCGCCGCCTAGTGCTGCCACATCCACGCGGCGGCACGCTTGACGTCACGGCGCCTCTGCCGCCGCATATGCAGCAAGCGTTCGATCTATTCGGCTTCGACGCGAAGCGGTTCGACCCCATCGTGAACGCGCCAGAGTGAGGGACCGCGAAAGGCCGGCGAACGCATCGCCAAAAAAGGTTGCTTCCGCTGATCAAACTCGGAGCTTGATCCAAGTCAATGCCGGCTTGAGGCGGGAACGCGCGCAAACAAGCGAAAGGAAAGGCCATCCCATGAGCGGCAAGACGATGAAATACGCGGCGGCACTCGCCGCCGGCGTGGTCGGCATTGTTGGCGCTGCCGCGACGATCGCGGCGGGCCCTGCCTCGGCCGCGCCAATGGCGCCGGGCAAGGCGACCGTGAAGGGGCTGGCCTCAACTCCGGCAACCGATGTCGGCTACCGCTGCTGCTGTGGCCGCCGCCATTTCGGCCGGCGCTTTTATCACCGCGGCTATGCCCGTTATTGGGGCCATGGTTACCGCTATGCGGGCTGCGGCTATACGTTCCCCGCCACCTGTGGCTATCCTTACCCTTACTTCGGCTTCGTCTATGGCTGGCGTGGCATCTGGTAGGTTGCGCCTCACGCGCGGCTGGCAGATGCCCTCAGGCAGTCGGTTAGGGCAAGGAAGTCTTAACCGCGGGGCGCTTATCTTCCGGTACTCCGTTAAGAAACGCGTGAGGAGAGATCGGAATGAACTGGTCTTCGGTTCAAATGGATTCGGCAATCATTGCAGCTGTGGTGTCCTTGTGCGCCAGTCTGATCATTGGTTTGGCAGTGATCAGAAGGGCTGTGAAATGGCAAACTGAATTTGCGCCGGAGTGCGTCGCTCATGCCATGCTCGCGGACCGCAAGTGGCGATACCGCACATTTCGCGTCCTAAAATATCACCTTAGCGGGTTCACCGACGATGAGCTGAGAAAAATCCTGGTGCGAGCGGGGGGCATTCGGCTGACGGCCGGCGGGCAGGAAGTCTGGGGACTTTTGGCACGGAATCGCGAATACCTCGGCAATGATTCAATTGAGGCAGCTCCGACAACGGAAGTGGCGTTTGACCGCGTTGAGCAGCAGAACCAGCAGCCGCAAGAGGTAAAACTGCGACAAGACGGGCCGGATGTTTCACATTCGTCAGAGCCGTTTGAACGCCTCCGTGCGGAGATGAAAAAGCTGACCGCGTTTGAGTGCGTCAAGCCGGCTGCCCGGCAAGAATAGCAAGGGAGGCCGTCATCAGCCTGCGTCTCGAGCGCGGGGGGTCATTCACTGAAACATTTTTGGACGATTACAAAGGGCCATGCAACCCGCAAACCTGCGTTCATAGCAGCCGCCGGAATACAAAGAACAGGAAGGCCGAAAGGGCGACCGCGGAGGGTAGCGTCAATACCCACGCCAGCAATATACTGCGCACGGTCGACATTTGCACGCCGGAGCGGTTTGCCGCCATTGTGCCCGCGACGCCCGAGGACAGCACATGGGTCGTAGAGACCGGAAGGCCGAAACTGTC
>JBPYDY010000386.1:0-5696 GCA_051986155.1 Methylocella sp. | reverse complement strand
CCCGGTCAAGGCTCTCCGAACGGCGGCGCGTCCTTGGCGAGCACCTCAACATCCTGATCAACGGCAGACATGACCTTGAAGGTCGCTTGATAAGTCTTGCCGTCGTGCCGCGCTATCGCGATATACTCGCCCTCGGCGAGCGTCGCCGAGGGAAACGCGCCGATCATCTCGCGGATGACGTCGCCGCCCGGCGTCAAGATCGTGAAAGACGTATTGGCGAGCGCTTCGGCGCCCGGGCTGTTCACGAGTTTCAGCGTCATGGTAGCAGCGCGGTGGCGCAGAGTTGCATCGGTGAGCTTTCCTGCTTGAACCTTGAGATCGGCGCTGATGACGGAATTCGTCGGGCTTGATGAACCATTGGTCCCGAGGTCGAGCAAGGTCGAAACAATGTGATAATTGCCTTCTGGCAGACCGAGTATTTCGCCGGTCTTGGCATTGGCGACGACGAGCTTTGCCTCCGGATTGACGGGCTCTGGAACATAGATCGAAACCGAGAGTTTCGCCGGATTGATTGGCATGTCTCCGAGCTGGCCCGTGATCTTTAGCCCGCCGGCATTGAGAACCAGGGTCTCGTTCAGCAAAGTGCCGTTGACGGTAATGCGTTTTGTTGCGCCGGCCAGCCCCAGGGCGGCGTGCACGATGAAATTGCCGTCCGGAAGCGGCAAGGTCGGGGTTGCATCGGTGGATTGGGCGATGAGCTTATGGTTTCCGTCGGGCCCCAAATTCTCGTCAAAGATCCGCCATCGCAGCCCTTGATGCACCGGCTGCGGGTTATTGGCCGCAAACAAGGCGGAAAGATGCACCATCCCGCGCGCCCTCTCGCCGGGAGGAGCCTCGGAGGTCAGAGGCAAGCGCAGGCTGGGCCCTGGCGATTGCTCGGCTGCCATGACTTGCGCCATTGCCGGCCATGGCATCAGGCAAATCGCGGCTGCAACCATGCGCGCGGGCAAAGGCCAATGCCTCGCCGGCACGCACCGGACGCGGCCACAAGCCGGCCGTTCGCCCGCAGACCGCGCCAAACTCATTCCTCCGCCCGGGGCATGACGCTCGAGAGAGCGGCGGCGAGATTAGAGAACGACAGCGGACGGAAAACAAACCGGACCTTATGACGGCCAGCCGGAACTTCTACGCCCCGGAACAAAATATTCGCGCGGAGCACCGGTTTCTTGCCCCCATCGACATAAGCCTCCCAGCCCGGATAGAAAAGGTCATGCAGCACCGCAATTCCCGGATGCGGCGCGCTAACATCTATGTCTACGGCGTTGTCCGCGTATTTGACAATTGCGGCAGAAGGCTGCTCTTGCCGATTCGAATCTGGGCTATCGCCCGCTGCTTGCCGCGGCTTCTGCGCTACTCCCTTCACCTCGCCGAGACTCGCGGTGCGTATGCGCTGGACCGGACCTTGCGTATAAGGACCGCCGCGAAGGTCGGCCATGCTTGCATTGTCGATCAAGACTTCCGTTGCCGGATCAAAACCAGGCATGAATTGCTCTTCGAGAATATCTTCACCGTCGACGCTGCGGACAGCCGAGGCGATATAGACCCTCGGCACGGTCTTTCCGAGTTTGTAGATATACATCGAAGAGCTGGCGTAGAGCACGTCTGCCTTTGGTCTCGGCGTATCACGCGGCAGCTCCGTCAAGGGGCGATCCAGGACCAGATACTCGAGTCCGAGCAATGCCGCGAGTTCGCTGTTGTAGCCGCGGAAAGTGTCTGGATAGCGGCGGAACGCCAGCTCCTCGGCATCTGGCCCTGTGCCGACGGCGCGCTCGTAGTCTTCGATGCGCAACGGATTATAGCCAAGTGTATCCTCGAGCTTCAGGACGACCGAAGCATTCTGCCACGGCCCCTTAAGACCCAATATTTCGACCCGCGGACGGTCGCCGCCGCGCACCCTTTCCGCGATTTCCTGGCGCAACACCTCGATCCCTTTGGTTTCTGGCGAGTCCATGCCGGCGTATAGACCGTAGCGCGCAACGGGCTCCGCGTTGAGCGGCGAGGCCGCATTGCGCCATACTATTTCGCCTGCGCTCAAAAACACGAACAAGGTGGCAGCAAGGACGCGCGCGCGGCGTGCCTCAAGGCCAATGAGCAAGGCTGCGCCACCTCCAGCCATGATCGCAGCCAGCATGAGCGCCGCGAGCGAGTTCTTAAGGTGACCTTGCCGCCAGGAAAAATCGAGAGCTGCGCCCGCCAAAACGGCCAGCGCAACACATGTCGCTCCCGCGAACGTCCACGCCTGCCATTTTGGCAGCCGAGACAAAGGGTGCGGCAGTCCCGCCTCGATATAGCGGTGAAGCAAAAATCCGGCAGCGAGCGCAAGCGCGATGTTGATGAGAAAGGTCGCATCCGCCGGCCGCCTGTAAAGCGAAACGCCGGGAACCCAGTCAAAGGCAACGGCGAAGATAGGGGTATATCGCCCAAGCGCATAGGCAACAGCAAGAGCCAACAACAAGACGAAGAGCCGAGCGCGGCGGGCGAACAGCCGCCCGGCTCCAAAGCCGTGCCACGCAATCAGCAAAAAGGGCAGCGTGCCGATAAAGAGATAATCGACGGCGCGGTCGGTCCAATCGGCGCGCGGCATGGTGTTGTAGTCTGGCCCCCAGTAATCATAGAGATGGTCGAGCGAGCCAAAGAAATTTGGCGCTATCAGCGTGATCAGATTGACCGGCGCGAGCGAACCTGCGGCAGCGACCCCGAAGGGAAAGTCTGGCCTATTCGAATCGCCGAGAAACTGCATCGTCAACAGAACCGGCACGGCCATTATAACGGCGATAAGAGCGGCGCTCAGCGCCACAACGCCCGCCCGCCCGCGAAGATAACCAAGCGCGCTGCCGGATTGCGCGGTCTTGCAGGCGACATAGCCCAAAAGCACCGTGCAAAGTAGAAAGGCGACCTGATCGCGTCCGAGCGCCATCAGGGACGCAGCGAGGCCAAACGCGCATGCGAAGCGGTAGGAGCAGCGCTCCAGCATGATGTCAAGGCACCACAGCGCGACCGGAAAAAAAGAGTAAGAAATGATAATGCCGGTGTGCTGGAGACGCGCGGAGGCCGCGCCGCCAAGCATGAACACGGCCGCGGCGAGTATCGCAGCCAGAGGATGCCAGCGCCAACGCCGCAAGAGGCCAAGCAAGCACATGCCTCCGGCGAGCAAATGCGCCAAGATGACGGCATCGAAAAGCTGCATCGAGGCTTTCGGCGCAACAACGGCGAAGAGCATCATGCTCGGCGTAAAGATCAAGGATTGCGGATCCGCGATCGCTGGATGGCCGGCGAAATGATAAGGATTCCAAAAAGGAATTTCCCCGCTCAGCAAGGCGCCGCCAAGAAAACGAAACATCGCATAAAAATGGTTTTTCGAATCCCACGGCACGACCGTTCCCGTCACGAGCCAAGTGACCAACGCAAGGGCGTAAAACGCGGTCAGGCTCAATAACGCCAGCCACGAGGCGCGCGGCGTCCAGGCTTCTTTCATAAGGCCGGGCTCAGGGGCCAAAGACGCGTCAAGCTTGGGCATGAACCGGATCCGATGCGATCTGTGATTTCGGCGAAGGGTTGAATTTCATACGGACATCGCGTCGACTCTGGTCAAGCTCAAGCAACTCGCCGGGACAAGGACCGCCGCGCAAAGCGATGGATTCAGCGCAACCTCGTCTAATTTGGCAATTTGTTCGCGGCTGGGCAAGGCGCTCTAGCCCAAGAATCGGTCACAAACGAGCCCAGGCCTGCGGGGTGGGCTGCGCGGTGGACGCTCGCGCCGCCCACGCGGCAACGGCGGCATCGTTTGGCGGGACCGAACTGAGGCGTGACAGCTCTAAGCAGTGTACCGGGTTCGGTGCATTCCCTTGATCCCCGGCGATTCTCGATTAATTGACCTTACAGCTCGGTTTTGGATGCTGGAATTGGGCTTTGTTACGTTTTGTAACCGGATTTTACAATGCGGGGTAAGTAAATGATAAGAAATATATTTTTCGATTATCAACAGGAGGCGCCTAAGCGGTGCCGGGCTTTTGCAAGGTTCCGCTTTTGCTCCAAACCCGACATGATGCTATGCCACGGCTCTGATCTACTTGGTCTTGGCAATCTGGCCGAGCCAAGGCAAAGGATGCGAGACGTTTTTTTCACTGCCCCGGAGTCTTCGCCGACTCGTGGTTCCACCTGGATCTCCGAACGCTAACGTGCGCAAGTTCAGTAGTCTCGCCGAATATGCAGCGAAGCGATTCCGGCTTGCCGGAGAGGCATATCTTGAACTTGGCGACCCTTTTTTTGCGCCGGTCGATGTTCTGCGCCAAGAAGCCGAGAGGATTGGGCAGCGCTTCGTCAGCTTTGCAAATTACGACTATTTGGGGCTTGCCTCCCACCCCGCGGTCAAATCTGCGGCTTTGGCTGCGCTGCAGAAATTGGGGATTGGCGCGCTCGCCTCGCGCCTTGTCGGCGGTGAGCGGTCTTTGCATCGCAATTTGGAACTGGGCCTCGCAAAATTTCTCGGCGTCGAGTCGGCGCTTGCCTTGGTCAGCGGCTATTTGACCAATGTAACTACGATTTCACATATCCTTGGGTCGCACGACGCCCTTTTCATCGACGAATTGTCGCACAACAGCATCGTAAGCGGGGCAAAGGCGACCGTTGCCGACACCATTGTTTTTCGCCACAACGACCTCGATCATCTCGACTTTCTTTTGCGCGAGAAGCGGGCCGAGTACCGCAACGCCCTCATTGTCGCCGAGGGTCTCTACAGCATGGATGGCGACATTTCCGACCTCGTCCGGCTTGTCGAATTGAAAGAGCGGCGGAAGGTTTGGCTTTTGATCGACGAGGCGCATTCGATCGGCGTCCTTGGGAATAACGGGCGCGGTCTTTGGGAACACGCGGGGGTCGACCCGCAGCAGGTCGATCTCATTATTGGCACTTTATCGAAGACCTTGGGGTCGTGCGGAGGGTTCGTCGCAGGCAAGGCGGAGGTCATTCGTTGGCTGCGCTACACGCTGCCGGGTTTTGTCTATAGTGTAGGCCTGTCCCCGGTCATAGCGGCGGCAGCGGAGACGGCCCTGCAGTTAATGCAGAAAGAAATTTGGCGCATCGAGCAGTTGCGCCAGAACGCCGCCCTTTTCATGAATTTTGCCCATGAAGCAGGGCTCGATACGGGGCCAGCGATCGGGCGCGGCGTGGTTCCGGTCCTCTTCTCCGACGCCTACGAGACACTGGCGGCTTCGAGCCATCTTATGGACAACGGTTACTATGTGCCTCCGATTATTCAAATCGGGGTTCCAAAGGACCAGCCGCGCCTGCGTTTCTTCATTTCGGCGTTGCACACCGAGGCCGAGCTCCGGGGCGTCACGCAATTGCTGGCCACGCGGGAGGTCCGGCACGCAGTCCCCGAGATTCGTTCGCTGAGCGCTGCAACCTAACGGCTTTGCCAGGTCAGGCTGCGCATTCCGCGTTTTATCGTACGATGCAGCCGCCCCATCGTGCAATTGCGGAGTCCTTGCAATCCGCCCTGGGCTTGAGTGCAATAGAGCAACAACGATGAGCGCAAGTGCGCCCGCGGTGGATATTGTTCCCGCCGACCGGCTTTCGAATTTCCTCGCTTTCTGCCGGCTGCCCCGCCGTCTCTATCGCGGTCAAAACGGGTTTGCTCCGCCTCTTGACGCCGACCGGTGGGGATTGTTCTCGCGCAGGCTCAATCCGCATTTCAA
>JBPYDY010000385.1:0-3975 GCA_051986155.1 Methylocella sp. | reverse complement strand
GGGGTGCCGGGGCATCTTTCGCTCGCGAGCCGCTCCGGTCGGCGAAGCCAAGAATTCGCCACTGCTGGAAGGTTATGAATGAGTGGCCAAGCTGATAGGCGAGAGCTTTGTAAAGATTATTCGCCTTTCGCGCGAACCTTTTCGACGCAAAGCAGCGCAAATGGCTGAAAAACCAGCATATCTTTCCGTAACGTAAACTACACGTCCGCATACATGAACGACTTCTCAAATATCAATGCAAAAATTGCTGATGCAATTCAATAATAACACGGCAAACTTAGGCAAAGTTCTAAGTTTAGTTTTATATAAAGTCGTAGTTTTTCTCATCATTGATAGATACGCATAAAGCGATTGGCGTTAAAAGCCCGAATATCGCGCTATATATACTGGATCCGTGCCGTTAGAGGACAATCAAAATGCCGGTTCACGAAGCGGAATAATTTTGTCACCTCATTTGAGACGTTTCCCCCCGGATTTGCTCCTTGAGCTCTAGCCAAAGCGCGTGGGCGTCTATATGACAACTGAGCATATCACATCGAGTCTTCGCGATTCGCCTTGTGCCGACGCGACCTCAAGTTGAATTGCGCTGCATAAATTAGGCAGGATCATGAGAGATCGTCAAAGTGGCCGCCCGACAACAAATTCAAAAGGCTTGGATATCTCGATCATTGGCCGGGCGTGCCGGCTACCTGGCGCGAGCTCCGCTGACGAGCTTTGGAATGTGCTCGCCGAAGGGCGGTGTACGGTATCCCGCATCCCGCGAGACAGATGGCCTCAAGAGCGGCTGATCCATCCACGGCCGAAGGAGCGCGGTCGCAGCTACACCTGGGCGGCGGGCATTCTCGACGATATTTGGGGCTTTGACCCCGGCTTATTCGGAATTTCACCCCGCGAAGCCGAACAAATGGATCCACAGCAGCGGCTGCTGCTCGAACTCACGTGGGAAGCTTTGGAAGACGCCGGAATCCGTCCCTCCGCCTTGGCCGGAACGGAAACCGGCGTCTTCGTTGGTGGCTCGACCCTGGATTATGGCAACCTGCGGCTTCATGACCCGGCCGGGGCAGATCCATATTTTGCCACCGGCAACACATTGGCGATTCTATCGAACCGGATTTCCTACGCCTTCGATTTGCATGGCCCTAGCTTCACGGTCGATACGGCGTGCTCTTCTTCGTTTGTGGCATTGGATGCTGCGATAGCGGCAATTCAAGCCGGTCGAATCGACACGGCAATCGTTGGCGGCGTGAATATATTGGCGAGCCCTTTTGGCTTCATCAGCTTCTCCCAGGCGACGATGCTATCTCCGACGGGGCTTTGCCGAGCGTTTTCGGCTCGTGCCGACGGTTATGTGCGCGCCGAAGGCGGCGTCGTGCTGGTTTTGCGCGCCGCTCCTGCCGCCGCGGCCAGCGGCGACCGGAGTCATGCTCTGATTGCCGGCTCGAATGTCAACTCCGATGGCCGCACAAGCGGCATCTCGCTGCCATCGAAGCCTTACCAGGCGGCATTGCTCGACCGGACGTATTTCAAGCATGATATCCGCCCGGAGGCCCTCGCCTTCATTGAGGCCCATGGCACCGGGACTCGCGTCGGCGACCCGGTCGAAGCGGCGGCAATCGGCGAAGTTTTGGGGCGCCGCCGCAGCCAGCCGCTGCCGATCGGCTCGATCAAGACGAATATCGGTCATACCGAAGCCGCCTCTGGCCTCGCAGGCCTGTTCAAAGCCATGCTGGCGCTCGAGCATGACGAGCTGCCCCGGTCCCTCCATTTTGATGAGCCCAACCCTGATATCCCCTTTGCCGATCTGAATGTCTCGGTCAGCGCAGATCCCGTGCCCCTGCCGCGCAATGGGCAGGTTCGCTATGCGGGCATCAGTTCTCTGGGCTTCGGGGGCACAAATGCGCATGTGATTCTTGCGGACCCGCCACCGCCGCCGGTCCGGAATGGGGCCAGGAGCGCGCCACAGTTTTTGCTTCTGTCGGCGCATACAAGGGAGAGCCTGGCAAATCTCGCCCGGCAATATTCTTCGCTTCTTACCCAACTTCCCGCCGGCCAAACCCGGCGGGTGATTGCCGCCACGGGCCACCGGCGCGAGCTTCTATCCGAACGCCTGGTCATTCCTCTCGGCCAGCGAGAGGCACTCATCGAGACCCTGAACGAATCCGCGCGGAACGGGGGGACAGCCGCGGCGGCTAACACAAACACGGCAGTGGAACGTGCCGCGCCCGTTGCCTTTGTCTTCTCAGGTAATGGAGGCCAATGGCCAGGCATGGGCCGGGCGGCTTACGAGATGAATTCTGTTTTTCGTGAACAGTTTGCAAAAATCGACCGCATTTTCTCGAGCTTCGCAAACTGGTCCCTAACCGAGGCGATGTTGAGCCCCAGTATCGCCAACAAGCTCGAAAAAACCAGCATCGCGCAACCGCTCATCTTCGCCATTCAAGTCGCAACGGTCCGCTGCCTCGCAAGGCTCGGAATCGCGCCGGATATGGTGCTTGGCCACAGCATGGGCGAGATTGCTGCCGCGGAGGCGGCAGGCATTCTCGATCTCGAGAGCGCCGTCCGGGTCATTTATTTCCGCAGCCGGCACCAGGAAATTGGGCGTGACGCCGGCGGCATGGCCGTCGTTTTTGGACCGCACGAGTCGGTTGAGGACCTTGTCAGCGAGGTAGAAGGGCTAACGATCGCGGCCCATAATTCGCCCCGCAGCTTTACGGTCGCGGGGCCGTTTGCCGCCTTGGACCAAGCCGCAAAAAGAGGACGCGCTTATAAGGTCCGCGTCCGGCGGCTCGATTTAGCATATCCGTTCCACAGCGAATTGATGAAACCTGCCGAGGTGCCCCTGCTCGCCGCGCTCGAATGTCTGCAACCGAGACCGAGCGAGCTCTCCTTCCTGTCAACCGTCGATGGCGAGATTGCCGATGGTTTGAGCCTCGGGGCTCGATATTGGTGGCGGAACGTCCGCGAACCGGTGCAATTCATGCAAGGCGTGCAACTTGCGATGCGGCTCGGGGCGCGGGTGTTTATTGAGGTCGGGCCAAGCCCCGTTCTCGTGGCGGATATTCGAAAGATCGCCGAAGAGACGGTGACGCCTGCCGCCACCTTCTGTGTGCTCGACCAGAAGGAATCTCCGGTCGATCCGTTCCGCCAGGCGGCGGCGCAGGCGATATCGCTTGGCGCTCGCGTCAATGCAACGGCCGCTTTTGGCGAGGATCCTGGTCCTTTACCCAATTTGCCGAGCTATCCTTGGGCGCGAAAACCCTACCGGCTGGCGGAAACCACCGAGTCGACTGGATGGATGCGCCCGCGTCCGTCGCATCCGCTCATTGGCGCACGTCTCTCGGCAGATTCACTCGAATGGCGCGGGCAGCTCGACCCTCTCCTTGTTCCCGCTCTCGCAGACCATCAGATCGACGGTCAAGTGCTGCTCCCAGGGGCCGCCTTCGCGGAAATGGCGCTTGCAGCGGCCAGAGACTGGCTTGGCGCGGAAACCGCGATGATCAAAGATCTCGAAATCGCCCAGCCAATGCTGTTTTCGGCCGCCGCATCGCGCGAAATCCTATGCCGCGCGACGCCGAGCACGGCGACGGTCGAGATCATGAGCCGTTCGCGGTTGAGCGATTCGCCTTGGACAGTCCATGCCAAGGCCAAAGTGATCTTCAAGCCGGCCGCCCCTCCCGCGCTTGACGCGATCCCGGATTTGACGGGAGACATCATTGCGGGCACCGAACTCTATCTGACCGCGCGCCGGTCCGGCCTCGAATTCGGCCCAGCCTACCGGCAGGTCTTGGCCGCGTCGCGCAATAGCAAGGCGCGCATCGTGGTCGATCTTTTGGCGGCAGATCCCTCGCCGCGATACGGCCTCGACCCGGCGCGCCTGGACTCCTGTTTTCATGGCTTGATTCTGCTCTTCTCGGGCAAGGATTTGAGCACGCGCCCGGCCGCCTATCTACCGGTCCGTTTTGGCGACATAAGGCT
>JBPYDY010000384.1:0-3253 GCA_051986155.1 Methylocella sp. | reverse complement strand
CACCGCGGCCTGCGCGATTCAACGAAAGGGTAAATCGGAGCACAAATCGAGCTCTCCATATAAATTGAACGATATAAATTGAGCGCGTGGCAGGCGCCATCGTCGAAGCTTTGGTGCCCTCCGGGATTGATCCTCTGGTATCGAACTTCGGCGAACCGAACAGGAAGCAATCTTAGCCGGTAGCGTCCTCCCTTGGGCCGCCAAGAAGATTCCCCCAAACGCAAAAATACACTACGCTCCGGTGCATGGCCGGAGAGTTTTCGCCTTTGGCTCCCATCCATGTGATTGGTGGCGGCCTTGCCGGCAGCGAGGCGGCCTGGCAGATCGCGCGCGCCGGCATTTCCGTCGTGCTTCACGAGATGCGGCCGAAACGCCAGACTCCGGTGCATCAGACCGAAAATCTCGCCGAGCTCGTCTGCTCGAATTCTTTTCGGGCCGACGATCCGCACACGAGTGCCATCGGTATCCTGCATCGCGAAATGCGGCAGCTCGACTCAATCATTATGGCTGCCGCCGATGCCCATAAGCTGCCCGCAGGCGGGGCGCTCGCCGTCGATCGCACCGCCTTCGCCGGTCATGTCACCGAGGCAATCGCCTCTCATCCGCAGGCCACGCTTTCGCGCGAGGAAATCGGCGGGCTGCCGCCGGATGACTGGGACAATGTGATCATTGCGACCGGGCCCCTGACGTCGCCCGCCTTGGCGGCCGCGATCGGCAGGCTGACGGGGGAGCGCGATCTCGCATTTTTCGACGCCATAGCGCCTGTCGTGCACCGCGACTCGATTGACATGGAGAAAACGTGGTTTCAGTCACGCTATGACCGGGCCGGGCCGGCTGGAACCGGCGCCGATTACATCAATTGCCCGCTGACGAAGGATCAGTATTACGCTTTCGTAAACGCCCTCGTCAGAGCCGACGGGGCCGAGACCCACACGATTGAAGAAGAAGCGACGCCCTATTTCAACGGCTGCCTGCCCATCGAAATCATGGCCGAGCGCGGCGCCGAGACTCTCCGGCATGGGCCAATGAAGCCGTTTGGCCTCACCGATCCGCATACTTGCACGCGAAAACCCTACGCGGTCGTGCAGCTTCGCCAGGATAATGCGCTCGGCACGTTGTTTAATATGGTTGGTTTTCAAACCAAGCTGAAGCACGGGGCGCAGGTTGAAATTTTCCGCACCATTCCCGGTCTCGAAAACGCGCGTTTTGCCCGCCTCGGTGGAATCCACCGCAACACTTTCCTCAACGCGCCGAAATTGCTCGATTCGAGCCTGCGGCTAAAGTCCGATCCAAGGCTGCGGTTTGCAGGCCAAATCACCGGCTGCGAGGGTTATGTCGAAAGTGCCGCAATCGGGCTTGCGGCCGGACGCATGGCGACGGCGGACCGTAAGGGCGAAATCTTCGCGCCACTTCCCCCTTCAACTGCGCTCGGTGCCCTCATCAACCATATCACCGGGGGGCATATCGAGATCATCGACGCCGGGCCGCCGTCGTTTCAGCCTATGAACATCAATTTCGGGCTCTTCCCGCCTTTGGCTACGAGCGAAGCTAAGGCCGAAAACCGGCTCGGCAAGAAGGCGGCGATCAGCTTGCGGGCCGCATGCGGATTGGACAATTGGCTTTCTCGGCATCAGACGCGCGCGGCCAAATAACTTTGGGTCACCTCAAAGCAAAGAGTACCTGCGCCGCGAGGCCGGCGAACAAAGCAAGGCCCGCATCCCGGTTCGACCGGAACAAGCGCAATGCGAGAGCGCCGCCGGCAGTATCGATCCGCGCGGCCTGCCAAGCGAGATGCCCGGCAAAGAGCAGGGCGCCCGATTGCGCGAGAAAGCCCGCGCCAGCACTCAGCAAAGCCGCTTCGATGCAGACCGCGGCCAGCACATAAAGGCAGCCGACCGCCGGACGGACATGGCTCCCAAAGGCGCGCGCGGTCGAGCCGATCCCCGCCAGCATATCGTCCTCGATGTCCTGCAGCGCATAGATCGTATCATAGCCAATGGTCCAGAAGACCGCGCCGAGATAAAGGAAACCTGCCGCCGCTGAGAGCGATCCTGTTGCCGCCGCCCACCCGACCAGGGCGCCCCAGGCGAAGGCCAGGCCGAGAACCGCCTGCGGCCAGGAGCTAAACCGCTTCACGAATGGGTAAAGGCCAACGGCGCCCAGCGAGGCAAAGCCAAGGCAGATCGTGAACCCGTTGAAACTAAGGAGCACGGCGAGCCCAACAAGACATTGCGCGACGAGGAACAACGCGGCGCTTTTGACGCCGATACGCCCCGAGGCAAGAGGGCGCGCCTGCGTTCGGGCGACCTTCGCGTCGATCTCGCGGTCAACGATATCGTTGTAAGTCGATCCGGCGCCACGCATGGCGACGGCGCCAACAAAGAACAAAAGCAAGTCGCGGATATGGAGCGGCGCCCCTTGCGAAATGCTTGCTAATGCGCTTGACCACCAGCAGGGCAGCAACAAGAGCCACCAACCGGCCGGACGATCGAGGCGGGCGAGCTGCAGGAACGGATGCCAGGATTGCGGGGCTAGCCGGAAGATGCGCTGGCCTTGGACCGAGTCAGGGAGCGCCCCAGGCAGTTGCGGGAGAATCTCCATCGGTACGTTCGCCGCCTTGGATAGCGCGATACGCGCGGCAGAAGGTCAGCTCCGGGGCGCGTCACAGCGGCCCGGCGGGAAGCTTCTGCTGCGCGTTGAGCGCACCCGCGGCCTGCTGCTCCTGCGCTTTCTTCATCCGCTCTGCAACCGTGCAAGCTTGATTTGCGACCTTGACGGTCTTGGCCGAGCCGGCCGAAAGACTTTGGAAGGCTTGGTCGGGAACCGAGCACCATTCCTTGTTCTTGGTGAGATAGGCGACGAACTCCCGCTCGACGGCGACGAGCGCGCGCAGCTTCGGGCAAGAGGCAACAGGGTCGAGCTGTTTTTTCCCGCCTTGCGCAAGCTGGTTAAGCTGGTCGATCATGCCCTGACGCTTTTTCGTCAAGGCGCCAATATCTTGGTTGCAGTCGGTGGCATGGGCGGTGCCGCAGATGAAGAACGGCAGCCCAATGGCTGCAGCAGAAAGCGCTTTACGCAGGGTGCCGGCACACCTTAGTGGCATCATGATCCTCGCCTTTCCATGTCCCGAGTGCTGTGACGATTTGTTTGATGACAAAAGCCTAATTCCGGAGCTTGTATTGCAATTGTCAATTCCACGCCAGACCAGAGCTTGCAAGACCCCGCAAGCGAAGCGCAGGCGCGGCCGCGCCCG
>JBPYDY010000383.1:0-6294 GCA_051986155.1 Methylocella sp. | reverse complement strand
TATAGAGCGTGTATAATGGCCCAGACGCTTTTAGGCGGCAATTTCCAGCAGGTCGTCAATGCATTCCAGCAAAAATTCGAAAGAGGGCGCAAGCGATGCCCGGCCCGGGATGCATGAACGGCGATCCAAATCCCCGTCCGCTTCCAAAGCCGCCATGAAAACCGCGGGCCATCATCCCCGTGGCCGCATGCCAAAGCCGCGCCAGAAAGCAGCGGCAGGGGCCGGGATAAGCACAAGTGAAACTAACGAAACGCATGCTGCTAAGAGCAAAGTGGAATGAGCGAAGGCCCTTAGACTTGGCCACAGATTATGTTCCAGAGAAAAACGGTTTTGGTGTAAAACGCTGGCGGTGGCTATCGTCGCGCTGTGCCGCGTGTCACGGGTACAAAAATCAGCTTCAGCTATTTGGCGAGCTGCGGCATAGGTCGGTTCCATGACGCCTTCTCGGCAAAAGATGTTGTATGACCGTTGTTATCTTCCTGCCAACAACAAAACTGTGAGTAAGATCACTCATAGTTCTGCGACAATTGGCGGTCATCCCCTATTCAGGGGACGCCGCGCAGAGCCGCGAGCATGCGGAGGCAATGATCACACATAGCTGCTCGAAAGACGCTGTGCCGTTTCCTGGGGCGCGCCCTGGTGCTCGCCGCGGCGGATTGAAACCGGGTGGGGGAAGCGCTCGGATTTAAGTCTTCATTCGGAGGCGCGCCTTACCAATAGCGTTATGCAACCCTGCCGCTCGGGGCGGTCGTTTGGGCCAAGCCCTTGCCGCTTTTGCCGGAGAGCTGGCATGATTTTGCTGGGCTTTTGGGACAACCGCCGGTTCCGTGCGATAAAAATGCGGCGCTGTGGCAATATCGGCGTGTGACAAAAGTGAATTATCCGGCACTGCTGGGCGCTCTAGCCCGTCCGGTGTTATTTAGGCTCGATCCAGAGAGGGCGCATCAATGGGCACTCTTTGCGCTTCGGACGATTCCGCTTGCCGATGCAGGGCTTGACGATTCAAGACTCGCTGTCAGTGCAATCGGGCTCGATTTTCCAAATCCGCTCGGGCTTGCGGCAGGCTTCGACAAAAACGCCGACATCATTGATCCCATCCTGCGCCTCGGCTTTGGATTTATCGAAGTTGGCACGGTCACGCCAAATGCCCAGGCAGGCAATCCGCGCCCGCGGCTCTTTCGACTCACGCGTGACCAGGCGATCATCAACCGTCTCGGTTTCTGTGGAGATGGATATGCGGCCGTTCACAACCGTCTCGTCAGCCGCGCGCAAAAGGCGGGTATCGTCGGAATTAATGTTGGAGCCAACAGAGATTCGTCCAACGTCGCCGATGATTATGAACAAGGGATCAAGATCTTCGCAGATGTTGCGGACTATTTCACAATCAATGTTTCCTCGCCGAACACGCCAGGCCTGCGCGATTTGCAAAGGCCAAGGGCCCTCAACGAGCTTCTAGCACGCGTGCTCGCTGCTCGCGACGAACAGGCCGAAAAGTTCGGCCGCACGCCGGTGCTGTTAAAAATTTCCCCCGATCTCTCTTTGGCCGAACTGGACTCTGTTGTCGCCTGCGCCCGGGCGCGAAAGATTGACGGAATGATCGTCTCAAATACCACCGTCACGCGACCAGTGTCTTTGGCCGGCCCGGCGGCATCCGAACAGGGAGGTCTCTCCGGAAGGCCGCTGTTTGAACTTTCAACCAAAAAACTCGCTGCCGCTTATGTTCGTGTCGAAAATCAGTTTCCTTTGATTGGAGTAGGCGGCGTCGACAGCGCGGAAACTGCTCTTGCCAAGATCGAAGCCGGAGCGGCTCTCGTGCAGCTCTGCACAGCCTTCGTGTTTAAAGGGCTTTCAATTGCACGCGATATTAACCGCGGCCTCCTTCGACTTCTCGCGCAAAAATCCTACCCCCGGCTCACCGACGCAAGGGGTATCGCGGCAGCGGACTGGGCAAGCAGAAAGCTTTCGGCGGACAATTTTGTATAACGCCACGCTTGGCTCAGACCGCGCGAGAGATAAACACAATCAGTGAAATCCACAGCCCGCCATTGCCGCGCTCCCTGCGCATAGAAGAACGTGAAAGCGAAAAGAAGCGCCGCATTGCGCATAAAAATGTCGCGGTTGCATTTGTGCGCCGCAGAACACCCAATGCGCGAATGGGTCATGCTGCGGAAACAACTGTGAGCTATACTAACAGGAAAACGTGAAAGAAAGCTCATGCTTCCAGTACAATTCTTGCCGCATTGTTGGAGTTTTTATTCAGACGAGCTTTTAGGTGAAGGTCATGGCACATTTCCGGCTCGATCCGCCCCGGATCAATAAAAAAGTCAGAAAGCATCCTTCTTCGTACTGCCACGAATGTCTTGAGCGGTTCATGGCAGCCGACGTGCGCTGCACCTATGGCACTCGGTTCTTTCACAAGGGGTGCTACAAGCGCTGGCAGGAAAAGCGGGCGTTTCAATACGCGTAGCTCGCTAAACAGCGGCCAACACGGCCGCTCCAGGCAAGGCGGCGTAATTCTTTACGTCGGACGAGCGCTTGGTTCAGCGGCCATTGCGCATATTCATGAGCCGCAGCACTAGCCATATCGGAACGACAATCACGGCTCCGGCGAAAACGTAATTTGCGACTTCTCTAATCGCGGCGAAGCCGAGGCGCCGGATGTGGTCGGCGATTTGCAAAATCCCGCGAAAAATGTCCTCCGGCCTTATGTCGAGCCACATGAGGAACGCGCCGACGATCAACGACACAAAAAGGAGCCGCAGGAACACGGCTCCGGGCGAGCCGCCGAGAAAGCGGTCGATCGCGCTGCGCTCGGGGCGCGAGCTGAGGCCGGCTGGCGTATGGCCCTGTTCCTGCGTTTGTCCCTGCGGCCAATGCGGCGGCGGCTTCGTTGCAAAACGGTCTTCTTCGCTCATGCGTTTCTGCTTCGCCTGCGGGAACAGCGGCTGGTTTCTATAGGCATGGATAAAGCAGCGCGTTTCTGGCATGTGTCAATATCATAGCGCTTCCAAGGCCAAAGCCGTGGCTTCCCCGCCGCCGATGCATATTGCCGCGGCGCCGCGTTTTACGCCATATTTTTGCATCGCCGCGAGCAGGGTTACGACAATTCTCGCGCCAGAGGCGCCGATCGGATGGCCAAGCGCGCAGGCGCCGCCATGCACATTGACCTTCTCATGCGGCAAGGAAAGCTCGTGCATCGCCGCCATGGTCACGACCGCGAAAGCTTCGTTGATCTCGTACAGATCGACATCGGCGAGCGACCAGCCCGTCTTATCCATCAGCTTGCGCAAGGCGCCAATCGGCGCTGTCGGAAATGCGCTTGGCGCCTGCGCATGGGAGGCATGGGCGCGGATCTCGGCCAGAGGCGCGACGCCCCGCCGTTCCGCCTCGGAGCGCGGCATGAGGATAAGCGCCGCCGCACCATCCGAGATCGAGCTCGAATTTGCCGCCGTCACCGTGCCGTCTTGCCTGAACACGGGTTTGAGATAGGGGATTTTGTCACGCTTGGCTTTTTGTGGCTGTTCGTCATGCAGCACGGTATTGGGTCCGGTCTTGCCGTTCACTCTCACGGGCGCGATCTCATTCGCGAAGGTGCCATCGGCGATTGCGCGCTGCGCGCGGTCGAGCGAAGCGATGGCAAATTCATCCTGAGCTGCCCGCGTGAACTGAAAGCTCTGCGCGCAATCTTCCGCGAAAGCGCCCATCGGCAAGTGATCGTAGGCATCCTCCAACCCATCGCAAAACATATGATCGAGGAGCTTTCCATGCCCGATGCGATAGCCGGATCGCGCCCGGTCGAGCAAATAAGGCGCGTTGGACATGCTCTCCATTCCGCCCGCAAGCGCGATTCTTGCGGTTCCGGCATTTAGAGCATCATGCGCTGCGATGATGGCCTTCATGCCGGAGCCGCACATCTTGTTGATTGTGGTGCAGGGCGCGGAGTCGGGCAGGCCCGCGGCAAGCGCGGCCTGCCGCGCAGGAGCCTGCCCCAGCCCCGCCGGCAAGACGCAGCCAAGAATCACCTCTTCGACGTCTCCTGGCGCGATCCCCGAGCGTGCGAGGGCCGCCTGCGCGGCAACCGCCCCAAGGGCCGGGACGGAAACCTCCGAAAGCTCGCCTTGGAATCCGCCAATCGGCGTGCGTGCGGCGGCGGCGATGACGATTGGATCGGCTTTGGCCATCGTGATTTGTCCCTGGTGGTTGATTAATTAATTAATGCTTTGCGCCCGCGCCGCATGCCCGACGCGCAAATTTGGTTTCGCGCCGCGCCCAAGTTGTCTAAATATCCCTTATCGGCATTTTTGTGCCGCGCAACGACTCACAGGGTGCATATTAGGACAGGATGCATATCGCCAGTGTATACATATTGGTGCGATTGACACCGAGCGCAACCGTAAGCGAGTGAGGCAGGGCGCCGGTTAAGCGAAGCGCCGGGCAAGGCGGGACAGGATTTATTTTTTGCCGTGTGTTTTTATTGACATTATATCACTCCAGCCAAGAGCAATTCGCGAGATGTCGTGACCTGTTATCAATAGAGCTTTCCGGTCCAGCACTTTCTTGCTGAAGAACGTGGTTTTCATCCCGGCTCCAAATGCGCTAGCTGTGCAGCGCAACCCCGAGCCTAGGTTAAGACGAGCCAAGGTTAACATATGAATCGCATTCTTGTGCTCCTGCGGCACGGCCAAAGCGAGTGGAACCTTAAGAATCTTTTCACCGGGTGGAAAGATCCAAATCTGACCGACATAGGGGTTGAGGAAGCGCGCGCCGCCGGGCGTTCCCTCAAGGCCCATGGCTTGCTCTTCGACCGTGCCTTTAGCTCCAACCTCATTCGGGCACGCCGCACCTTGCAATTGGTACTGTCCGAGCTGGGCACGCCAGGAATCGAAATCATAAGTGACCGAGCCCTCAACGAGCGCGACTATGGCGTGCTTTGCGGCCTTAACAAGGACGATGCCATCAGGCGCTGGGGCAGCGAACAGGTGGACCTTTGGCGGCGCTCTTACGACGTCCATCCGCCAGGCGGAGAGAGCTTAAAGGATACGGTGGCGCGGGTTCTTCCCTATTACTGCCAGAAAATTCTGCCCGCCGTGCTCGATAACCAGCGCGTGATCGTCGCGGGGCACGGCAATTCGCTGCGCGCGCTCGTCATGGTCCTCGATGGGCTGACGCCAGAGACGATACCCGAATTGGAGCTCGCAACCGGAATTCCTCTGGTCTACCGGCTGAAACCCGATTCTCTGGTTGCGACGCGGGAAATGCTCGACCCCCAACGCTTTGTGGCGTAACCCGGGCCAAGGGCTTTATTCTTTTGCTTCAATGGCCGTGTGCTTCGGCTCGTTTGGTTGGCGGCAGCGGCGGCGCGACGCGATACCAACTGGCTTTGGGCCACAGACTTTTTGCCGCTGCGATTTGCGTGGCGGCGTTTATTGGCACACCAGCGTCGATGTGCCGCTGCCGAGGGTGCCGGTAATCGCCGCGCCGGTGGCAGCAATTTGTTGCCCGTGCATGTGCCGCTGCCGATGTAACCGGAGCCCGTGTCCGGCGGGTAAACAAAGATCGGCTATGCTTTTGTTGGGCGCTTCCTCCCCCGGCTGGCGACAAATCGATATTCGATCTTATCGAATTTGTCGCTCAGCTCATTGTTTTTGGGGACCGGGACCTCTATCCGTCCCTCTCAGATCGCCACGTCATGGACATCGCGCGTCACTTGCAGACCAGGGTCGATGTGCCCTTGCCCGTCGAACCCCAACTGCTTGGGATCGATGCGCCGGTGGTAAGCGAAATATTGTTCATGCAAGTGCTGCCGGAACCGATATAGCCCGTGCCGGAGTTAGGATAGACATAGGCCGGCCAATACCACGCCCCATTGTAATCCTCGTAGTTATTCGAAGCGGTCGCGTAAGGATGTTCGCCCCGCTAGTGGTCTGAAAATAGATCTCCGAGATAGTCGGGTTATGCTGATCGGTCGTCCGCTGCCGCGCAATCAGCGTGTTGTATTGGATATTGGCGTTCGTAGTAGTACTACCGTCGTTGCTGATATAGATGATAGCCGTAGTTGAGTCCTCAGGATGCAAGTAATAGGTATTGAACAAATGCGTTACGTTCATCGTTCCGGAAGTAGTGCTGCCGTATTCGTCTACCTCTCCATGACAGCCGACCGTGTTGTTTCCAATGCCGTCAACAAGGTTGTATTTAAACGTGGCGGTGCCATTATTGCCAGCGAGCACGCGGCACGAAATCTCGTAAAAAGCATTGTACTCAATCGTTGCAGTGATCGAGTTTTGAGTGAACATT
>JBPYDY010000382.1:0-6200 GCA_051986155.1 Methylocella sp. | reverse complement strand
AGGCAAGGACCGCGCGGTTTACCGTTTCTTCGTGGAATGCGCGCAAACCTGCAATCGCATCCAAAACAGCTTGCTCTGCCGCGCCAGAGCGCGCACGTGTGTCCGGAGCGGACATGCTAGCACTGGTCTGACGCATTTCTTCGAGCTGCGCGGACAGCTCGCGATGTTTCGATTGCGCTCAGAGGCGCAAGCCTGCTCGCGGCAAGATCAAGGCGCTGAGTGAGAGCTTGGGACACCTGTTCCAGCGCAGCGCGCACCTCATGGATCTGATCCACGCCGCTTGGCGATCCGACTTTTTCGATGGCGCTTCCAACCCTAGTGCTCAAAGCCGTCATCTCGGCCGTTGCCGCGGCAATCCCGCCTGAAGCTGCCCCGAAAGCCGCGCGTGCGCCGCCTCGATTTGTTGCACGAGCGCGTCCGGGGCGCCGCGCTCCACGTCACGCTTCGGAAGCGTTGAAAATCGGGAAAGGATGCCAGACTCCTTCTCGCGAAGGGAGCCTGAGGGAAAGTTGGCCTCGCGGCCGGCGGGCGTTGCTTTAAGGGGCCGGGCTCCAGCGTCTGCGTAGTCACGAAGCCTGGATTCTAACGCCTCCAGCTTACAGACAAGGTCAGCGCGCGCGGCCTGTCCAATTGCCCCTCTGGCCGGATCTGACGTCAGCATCTTGGCGTCAGAGGCGAGGAGCGCCGCAGCCTCTTTCAAGCTGCCGGGACTGGTCCACTCCGGTTGGCGGACGTCTGCCGGAACCAGCAAATCCGTATCTGCCGGGCCGCTAGCGACTGTAGGTTCCTCCGGGGAAATCGCGGGCACCTTTCGCCTTTCATGATCTCTGATAAACGAGTATGCGAGATGTTCGCGCAGATTCCTTGCCTGAACCGGATCAGCGAGACATGGGCCTCTTATATCTCTGTTTCGGCTCCTCACTCAAACCCGAACTCAAAAAGGTAAGCTAGAGTTCAAGGCTCTGCGCCGCCGCACCAGCTGAGTAGGAAGCGAACCGAACCCGGGGCTCCAGACCTGCGAGTTGGGTAAGGACCCGGCTTGACCATTGCTAAAAGCGGTAGCGGAATACGTTTGCGTTCGGATTACGCGAGCGCCCGGTATCGGCCTGCTCATGCGGCAAGCAACCCCTGCCCCGCCGGGAACGGAGCCGCCTGCGGCGCATCGAGCAGGCCGCAGAATGGCGCAGGGCTTCAGGTTACATCCGGGCCTTGAGGCTCTCCGCGGAGTGGCGCTAGCCGCGCCTGAGGCGGAACGGCAACGCCCAGCGTATGACGATTGCGGCCGGCTCCATGTGCAGCGGATCTCGCCTCGAGACACTCTCGGCATGCGACTTAATCACATCGCGTTAGGCGGCGCGCTTGCAAATCGAGCAAGTGCGTGGTGCTTTTCGAAGCGCGGCGATCGCTCCTTCGATGTGGTCGCGCTGTTGACTTCCCAGCGCCAGCACGATCTAGGATCGAGAAAGAGGGAACGAATTCAAGGATCGTCTTTGCTCTTGAGAAGTTTGTGAGGTGACGGCATGGGAGCAAAGCCGTACGCTATTGGCAAGGGGGTACCTTTGTGCCTTGCGCTGTTCGCGGGTAGCGGGGTGCGAGCCTTAAGCATTGATATTGTTTGGTTGAGAGCGCCACTTAATAGTTGATTCGCGAAGCGCGCAATTGCTGGACGGCCTGCCGCTGACTATATTGTCCTGCGGCCTGATGCGCCCGTTGCAGGGCATTGGGGAGACCTTTCATGCCGAGTTACAAGGCCCCTGTTGAGGAAACGCTTTTCCTTCTCAGAGAGGTGTTTCCAATTGAGCATTACAACAATTTGCCTGGCTTTGCCGATGCAACGCCAGACGTCATCGAAGCGATCGTCTCGGAAGCGGCGAAACTTTGCGAGGAAACACTTCAACCTCTCAATCAGCTTGGCGACCGCGCGGGCTGCGTGCGTCATGAAGACGGCTCCGTCGTAACTCCGCCCGGGTTCAAAGAGGGTTATCGCGCTTATGTCACTGGTGGCTGGGTTGGGCTTGCTGCCGACCCCGAGTTTGGTGGCCAAGGGCTGCCCTATACCCTTGCCGCGATCGTCAACGAATTCGGGCTATCCGCGAACACAGCTTTCGCGATGTATCCTGGCCTCAGCCAGGGGGCGCTCGCGGCGCTGCTGACGCATGGCACGGCCGAACAGAAGCGGCTCTTTGCGCCAAAATTGATCAGCGGCGATTGGGCCGGAACGATGAACCTGACCGAGGCCCACTGCGGCACCGATCTCGGCCTCCTCAAAACCAAGGCCATTCCAAATGACGATGGCTCCTATGCGATCACCGGCGAAAAGATCTTTATTTCCTCTGGCGAGCACGACCTAGCGGACAATATCGTTCATCTCGTGCTTGCGCGGATTGAAGGTGCGCCAGCGGGCGTCAAGGGCATCTCGATGTTCGTCGTGCCCAAGATTTTGATCGAACCGGACGGCTCGCTCGGGGCCGCAAACAAGGTGACCTGCGGTGCGATCGAGGACAAGATGGGCATTCACGCCAATTCAACCTGCGTGATGAATTACGACGGCGCCAAAGGGTGGGTTATCGGCGAGCCGAACAAAGGCTTGAGCGCCATGTTCGTAATGATGAACGAGGCCCGGCTCGGTGTCGCGATTCAGGGTTTGGCTCTGTCGGAGGTCGCCTATCAGAACGCCGCCGTCTATGCCAGGGAACGCCTGCAGGGCCGCGCGCTCTCGGGGCCCAAATATCCCGAAAAGCCTGCTGATCCGATCATCGTCCATCCGGATGTGCGCCGCAATCTTTTGGAGATTCGTTCCTTCAATGAGGCCGCCCGGGCGCTTGTGCTTTGGGCCGCATTAAAGAGCGACATTGCGCATCGCTCGCAAGACAAGGCCGAAGTCCAGGCCGCGGCAGACAGTCTAGGGTTGCTCACGCCGGTGCTCAAAGGCGTGCTGACGGATAGGGGCTTCGATAACACGGTCATGGCCCAGCAGGTGCTCGGCGGCCATGGCTATATCGAGGACTGGGGCATGGAGCAGTTCGTCCGCGATGCCCGTATCGCCATGATTTATGAAGGTGCCAATGGCATTCAGGCGCTCGATCTCGTCGGCCGCAAGCTCCCGAAGGATGGCGGCCGCGCGGCGACCGCCTTCCTTGCGGAAGTCCAGTCCTTCATCAAAGAAAACGGCACCGATGCTTTGCTTGCGCCCTATCTCGCGGGCTTGAGCCAAGGCCTCTCGCATCTCGAACAGGCAACCCTTTGGCTCATGCAACATGCGATTGCGAAACCCGACAGTGCAGGCGCCGCATCCTATGACTATATGCACCTCGTGGGGCTCGTCGCGCTTGCCTACATGTGGGCACAGATCGCTAAGGCCGCGATCGCTAAGAAAGCCGCCGGCAATGGCAATACCGCTGCGATGGAGGCCAAGTTGCTGCGCGGCAGATTCTTCATGGAACGTATCATGCCAGAGACGCACCTGCGCCTTGCCCGGATTACCGCAGGCGCCGGAACCATGATGGCGCTTGAGGCAGAGCAATTCTGAATATTGCACGCGCTCGAACCAGACTGGAGGATCCTTTGTCCGAAGCTTTCATTTACGATGCCGTCCGCACACCGCGCGGCCGCGGCAAACCCGACGGCGCTCTGCACGAAGTCTCGACCCTTGGCCTTGCCACGGCCGTGCTGTGCGCCATCAAAGATCGCGCTGATCTCGATCCCGAGCTTGTCGACGACGTGGTGCTTGGCTGCGTTGATCCTGTGGGCGAAGCAGGCGGCGACATTGCCCGCATGGCGGCGCTTGCCGCCGATTACGGCGATCATGTGCCGGGCGTGCAGATCAACCGCTTTTGCGCCTCTGGCCTCGACGCGGTCAATTTTGCCGCGGCCCAAATCATGGCGGGACAGCATGAGCTCACGATCGGCGGGGGCGTCGAGTCGATGAGCCGCGTCGGTATCGGCGCCTCGGGCGGAGCCTGGCCCGCCGATCCCGCGATAGCGATCAAAGCCTATTTCATGCCGCAGGGGATTTCCGCCGATCTCATCGCCACCAAATATGGATTTTCCCGCGACGATGTCGACCAATACGCCGTCTCGTCCCAGCAGCGCGCGGCAAAAGCCTGGAGCGAGGGGCGGTTCAAAAAATCGCTCGTGCCGGTGCGCGACGTGAATGGAATAACGTTGCTTGATCGCGACGAGCATATGCGGCCTTCGACCGATATGCAGGGATTGGCGGCCCTAAAACCCTCCTTCGTGATGATGGGTGAGCAGGGCGGCTTTGACGCGGTCGCTGTCGAGGCCCATCCAGAGATCGAGAGAATCGTTCATGTGCATCATGCCGGCAATTCCTCGGGAATTGTCGATGGCGCGGCGGCGGTTCTCGTCGGGTCGGCCGAGGCGGGCGAGGCGATCGCTCTCAAGCCGCGGGCAAAGATTCGCGCCTTTGCAAATGTCGGCTCTGAGCCCGCGATGATGCTGACCGGTCCAATCGATGTTACCAAAAAGGTCTTGGCCCGGGCGAAAATGACCCTTGCGGATATCGATCTCATCGAGGTCAACGAGGCTTTCGCTTCCGTGGTGCTGCGCTATATTCAGGCCTTCGATCTCGATGCCGCACGGCTCAATGTCAACGGCGGCGCGATCGCGATGGGCCATCCGCTTGGCGCGACCGGCGCCATGCTGCTTGGCACGGCGCTCGACGAGTTGGAGCGGACAGGCAAGGCAACGGCGCTCATCACGCTGTGCATCGGCGCGGGCATGGGCACGGCGGCGATCATCGAACGGGTGTGAGAGAAGGCGCTGAAAAAAATGACGGACCTCAAAAACTTTCGCTTCGAAACGGACAAGGATGGCATCGCCCTTCTCACCTGGGATATGCCGGGCCGCTCAATGAATGTGATTACGCCCGAGGTAATCGGCGAGCTCGAAAACACCATCGATCATGTGGCCTCAGAGGCGTCGGTCAAAGGCTGCGTCATCGCCTCGGGCAAGGAGACTTTTTCGGGCGGCGCCGATTTGTCCATGCTGCAGAATGCCGCCGCCGATTACGAGAAGGCGCTCGCCGAGAAAGGCGAAGAGGAAGCCGCCAAACTGTTCTTCGAACGCGCGGGCCGGCTATCGCGAGCCTATCGCAAGCTCGAGACCTGCGGCAAGCCGTTTGCGATTGCGATCGGCGGTACTTGTGTCGGCGGCGCCTTCGAGCTCGCGCTTGCCTGCCATTACCGGGTCATCGCCGATGACGCCAAGACAAAGGTCGGACTGCCCGAGATCAAAGTCGGCCTCTTTCCGGGCGGCGGCGGCACGCAACGCGTCGCCCGTTTGATGCCGACCGGCGATGCCCTGCAGATGCTTTTTAAGGGCGAGCAGATTGGGGCGAAGGCGGCAAAGACGATGAACCTCGTGCATGAGGTCGCAGCCCCAGCCGAAATCGTTGCGAAGGCCAAAGCCTGGATCGCGGCGGGTGGAAAAGCCAAGGCCCCTTGGGACGAACCAAACTTTCGGCTTCCTTCCGGAAAAGTGTTTTCGCCTCAAGGCATGATGATCTGGCCGCCGGCCAATGCGATCTACCGGCGCGAGACCCACGACAATTATCCCGCGGCAAAGGCGATCTTGCACAGCGTCTATGAGGGCCTGCAATTGCCCTTCGATCTGGCGCTGCGGGTCGAGGCGCGCTGGTTTGCGAAAATCTTGCGCTCGCCAGAGGCGGCGGCGATGATCCGCACGCTCTTCATTTCGATGGGCGAGTTGAATAAGGGCGTGCGCCGCCCGGCAGCTGTTCCAGCCACGACAATACGCCGCATCGCGATCCTCGGTGCCGGCTTCATGGGCGCAGGCATCGCTTATGTCACGGCAAGCGCAGGAATGGAGGTGGTCGTGATCGACCGGGATCAGGAGCTGGCGAATAAGGGCAAGGAGATTTGCGACAAGCTCATCTCAGGGCAGGTGCTCAGAGGGCGCGCGAAGGCTGCCGACAAAGAGGCGCTGCTGGCGCGCATAAAACCAACTGCCGAATATCGCGATATTGCGGGCTCGGACCTCGTCATCGAAGCCGTGTTCGAAGACCGCGCGGTCAAAGCGGACGTCGCCCAAAGAGCACGCGCCGTTCTTGCTCCTGGCACGATCTTCGCCTCAAATACCTCGACGCTGCCGATTACCTCGCTTGCGCAAGCTTATGGCGACGCGGAAAATTTCATTGGCATCCATTTTTTCTCTCCGGT
>JBPYDY010000381.1:0-3163 GCA_051986155.1 Methylocella sp. | reverse complement strand
TGCCGTCCAAATATATATCGGAGCTGCGGCGCAACTTCCGCCTGAGGCCGAAGCCGATCCAAATTTAGAAGGTCTGTTTCAAGGCGTTGATATTTTCGCCTACGGAGCCGGGACCAGATGGCTTCCTTTGACATTCTCACTCGCGAAATCGATACGCGCTACTGTCTCGGCCCCAAGGCTCGACCCCTCATCCAAGAAACTGTCCGGCTGGTCTCTCAGCAGCCCGGCGGTCTTCTGAGTTTGGTCCAAAGGTTCAAGGCCGCGGGCTTTTCCGTCGAGGTCGCATCCTGGTTGGAAGGATCGGAGCCCATACCTCTTTCAGGGTGGGAGGTTCAACAGGCGCTGAGCAGCGACGCTATCAGCTCTATAGCCGCAAAAATCGGTATCAGCCAAAGCTTCACGCGGACGATTTTGGGCTATGCAATTCCAAATGTCGTCGCCTCATTGGCAAAGGGTGGAGCTATCGCGACGGCGTTTCGTGCTTTAGCCTCGCAGTTCTTTGCCCCGGCCGGCCGGGGCTTGCCGTTTTCGCTCGAAGACGTGATGCGGGACGGTGCAGAGCGAATTCGACCGAGTGTGCCTCACGACGGCCGCACGGCCCCTATGCTCGCAGGTTTGATCATTCCAGCCATCACTCTCTTGATCGTGCTTGGGTCGCTTCTTGGATATTTTATCGGCGCGGGGGGCCGTGGGCCCGCCCGGCCGCCGGCGATTGTGGTGCAAGATACGCCTGCGGCGCCCCAGCAGGCGGCTTCGATGCCATCGCCCGCGCCGCTCGGCGTTGCGATCTACGCATCCGCTCCGGTTATGGTCGCCGGTGCGACGCAATTTGTCCCGCCACCGCGTTTCGAGGACGGCGGGAAGAGCCAAGCTGGTGCTCCCCAGCAGGCTGAACACTTTCCGGCCATTCATTTCGCAACCAATCGCGCGATGCCCGTGCCGGGAAGCTGGCCTCTCGTGGAAAATGCCGCGAGGCTGATCAAACAATTGCCTCCGGGAACTGTGGTTGAGATAGGTGGCTACACCGATCGTGTTGGCAGCGCGCCCGCCAACATGCGGCTTTCGCAACGGCGGGCAAATGCCGTCCGCGAAGCCCTTATTCGTGCCGGGGTTCATTCCGCCATCTTGACCGCCAAGGGTTATGGCAGCTCCTATCCTCTGGCGCTCGACGGTCAAAACGAGACGGTGGAAGGCCGCAGCAATGCCCTGGCGGGAGATCGCGGCCGCAACGACCGCCGCGTCGAATTGCGCATTCATCCGCAAGAGAGCGGGGCGCTGCCATAAAACCTTACGGCGGGCGATCCGCAGTGGTTCCCTTCGCCCGCTCTATTTCGTCAGTAGCGCACGCGCACATATTCGCCGGGGGCATCGCAGATCGGCGGGAGGGCCCCGTCGCCAGGCTGGCGCGCCGGTACTTTCTTTTGGCTTTGGCGCGTGACCCATTTGATCCAGTCAACCCACCAGCTTCCCTCGTGCTCTCTCGCGGAATCGAGCCAATCCTCGAATTCGCCGGAGGGCGCTTTGCCGAGCCAATATTGATATTTTGGCTTGGCCGCCGGATTGATGACGCCCGCGATATGGCCCGAGCCCGCAACCACAAATCGGACCTTGCCGCCCACAAGCTTGGCGCCGATGAAGACGGATTTCGCCGGGGCGATATGATCCTCGCGCGTCGCCATATGATAGACGGGTATGGTGATGCTCTGCAGCTTTAGCGTCTTTCCGCCGAGTCTAACCTTGCCCCTGGCGAGCTTGTTTTCGAGGTAGCAATCGCGCAAATAAGCAAGATGGCAGGCCTCCGTCATCCTCGTCGAGTCCGCGTTCCAGGCGAGGAGGTCGAAGGGAAGCGGCGGCTTGCCCTTCATGTAGTTGTTGACGACATAAGACCAGATCAGATCCTCGGGCCGCAGCATATTGAAGACCGCGGCCATGGCGGAGGCGTCGAGATAGCCGGTGTGCGCCATTTTCTCTTTCAGGGTGCGCAGCCGCTCCTCGTCGACAAACAAACTCAAATCGCCCGCATGGCTGAAATCGGTCTGGGCCGTAAAGAAGGATGCACTTGAGATTCGCTTGTCGCCGGTTTGCGCCATATAGGCAAGCGTCATGGCAAGAAGCGTCCCGCCGATGCAATAGCCGATCGTGGTGACTTTGGACTCGCCGGTTGCTTTCTCGATGGCGTCGAGAGAGGCAAAAATCCCCTCCTTCATATAGGCCTCAAACCCCTTCTTGCGGTGACGCGCATCGGGATTGACCCAGGAAATCATAAAGACGGTAAGCCCATTTTCTACCGCGAAGCGCACGAAGCTTTTTTCGGGATTGAGGTCGAGAATATAAAATTTGTTGATCCAGGGAGGAACGATAAGCAAGGGCCGCCGAAACACCTCTTCGGTTGCCGGCGCATATTGAATGAGTTCTATGAGGTCATTGCGAAAGATGACCTTGCCCGGACTTATCCCGATATTGACGCCAAGCTCGAATTTCGATGTGTCGGTTTGGCTAATTTTGAGCGTGCCTTTGCCGGCTTCAATGTCCTTTGCAAGGAGTTCGGCGCCGCGGGCAAGATTCTCGCCGCTCGTTGACCAGGTTTCCTTGATGAGCTCGGGATTGGTGGCCAAAAAATTCGACGGCGACAGGGCGCTCGATATCTGCCGCAGATAAAACTGGGCCCTGTCGCGAACCTTTGGATCGACATCGGTCGAGCGCCGGATCAGCTCCTCGGCCCACTGCGAGGTAATGGCATGCGCCTGGCGCAAAAAATCGAAATAAGGAACGTCCCGCCACTCTGGCGCGGCAAACCTCCTGTCCGACGGGTCAAGAGGGACGACGGGTTCGTCCTTTTCGCCGGACCATCGGCGCAGGCTATTCGCCCATAATCCTAGGAATTTGGTCGTAAGCGCCGTTTGCGCTTGAAGGGCGCGTGCCGGGTCGCGCAACCAATGCGCGGTAATCGGGCTTAGCGCACGGTAGGCATCGGTCAGCTGGTCAGAGAGATCGGTGCCTTTGTTACCTTGCGAAGGATCAAAATAGGCGGCGAGCGCGCGGCTGCCCTGTTCCATGAGACGCGCCAGATTTAAGCCAAGGCGTTCGAAATTTGGCGTTGCCGGCGCCTCGGCTAGCTTCTCGTCCCTTTTTTCAGAGGGCGCCGCAGGACCGGCCGCGGCAG
>JBPYDY010000380.1:0-5482 GCA_051986155.1 Methylocella sp. | reverse complement strand
GGATAGACAAAAATTTCTATGACCGCGGTCATGGTGAGAAGAGCGAGCGCGGCAAAGCGGCTCGCCAAACCAATCACCAGCAGAACGGGGAAAAAATGCTCACTGAAGGCGGCAATATTTGCCGCGAGAGCCGGATCGATCAGCGGCAGCCGATATTCGTCGCGGAACAGATCGATCGCATTTTCAGTGACGTGAAAATCCTCGACCTTGGTCTGCCCAGAGCGCCAAAACACGGCTGCCGGAAAAATGCGGGCCGCAAGCGAGATCAAAGACTGCGGAATCCGGTCGAAAAGTGCAACGATCCAGCAAATCGGGCGCGCCAGCCAACCTGTCATATTTGCCTACCCTGCGGATGAGTGCTCGTCATTCCAATTGCAAGCCCCGAAAAGAGCGCCGCGAGACTTGCCGCAAGATCGAAACCGGCGCCGGCGGTAGAGGCCGCCCCGGCGGCCTCGCCGAGCGGTTTGTTGTTTGCAAGGCGTTGCAGGAAAATCCGGGCGCCCGCGGAAATGCGGCGCACCTCAACCTCGCATTCGGGACGCACAATAAGCGCATCCTCACCGCGCCAGTCGGTGATCGGTGTTGGCTCCATTTCGCCGGAGTTCATCGCATGGATCGTCACGATCGGATAGGGAGAGGATACAATCTCGAGCGAGGGGTGCAAGGTGAAGCGCATTCCGGCCAAGGCTTCGAGCGGCACGGCCGCGAACGCGTCTCGCGCGAGAGGCTTGCCATCTGCGGCGTGATAGGCGCGGGTGCGGGCCGCTTCAAGTCTGGCAACATCGGCAAGATAAGGCACGCTGCGGGCTGGTTCGAACTCCGCCAGATAAGAGGGAAACGCATCGCCGTAAAACATCATGATGGGCGAGCGCGGCGGTTCGGCGGCAATAAAGCTCCGCGCCGCGGCCCTGAAAAATTCCTCCCCGACGATCCTGCAAGTTGCCGGAAAGCGATCCTCCAATACACCGAGGAGGCTCACCATCATATTGTTGCGATAGATCGCAAATCGCGCCTCCGGTCTTGCCGAATTATGCGCGACGACACCCGCCGGAACGGGCAGCTCCCGGTCAAGCAAAGCGCGCGCAAAGTTGTTTTGCCAATTTTCCATAGCTACCGCCCTACGTTATTAGGCCGCGGCCGCTGCGGCGTAAGCACCTGCCGCCCGGTCGAGGCATTTCTGGGCCTTGATGACCTCGGCGAGCAGCGCTGCCCATTCCGGCACGTCATTATCCCATTCGACGAGCGTCGGAAGCGGCCCGGTGCGGGCAATGACGCTTTCGAACAAGGCAAGCACATCGTCGATGACCGGCGCCTGATGCGCGTCGATGCACAAGGCCGATCCTTGCCCGTCTTCGGTTGCGAAATGGCCGGCAAGATGAATTTCTTCCACAAGCTCCAAGGGAAATGCGTCAAGATAAACGTTGGGGCTCGTGACATGGTTGCGCGCCGACACGAACACATTGTTGACGTCGAGCAAAAGCCCGCAGCCCGCCGCGCGCGCAAGAGCGGCCAAAAACTCTGTCTCCGGGATCGTGCTTTCTGCAAAGCATACATAGGCCGCAGGATTTTCGATGAGCAGGCGGCGTCGCAGCACGCTTTGCGCTTCGTCGACGTGATCGATGACAGAGCGCAGGCTGGCCTCGGTATAGGGAAGCGGCAAGAGATCGTTGAAATATACCCCACGATGCGAGGACCAGGCCAGATGCTCCGAAAAACACTCCGGCCGGTAGCGCTCGCAGAGCTCTTTGAGCCTGCCAACATGCTCCCGGTCGAGGCGCTCGCTCGAACCAATGTTGAGGCCAACGCCATGCAGCGAAAGCGGGTAATTGTCGCGGATAAATTTCAGCTGCGCGTGCGGGGTGCCTCCCGCGCCCATATAATTCTCGGCATGGACCTCAAAGAACGAAACTGGCTGCGGCGCGGCGGAAATGGCGGCGAAATGCTCCGGCTTGAACCCCGCGCCGGTTCCCGGGGGAAGCTGCGAAATCGGCATTAATTGACCCCGCCTTAGCCCTATATGTCCAAAGGAAAGGGCACGCGGCGGACGCGTGCCCGCATCGTGCATCAGGTTTTTTTAGGCGTCAGGGAGCCCATGCCATTTGGGGTCTTCATTGCCTCACAGGTTCCCTTCGGCACATATTTCCAGGCCGTACCTTCATAATCGACCTTCGATTGGCCGGCGCAGCTGTTGCTGCCTTTCGAGGCACAATCATTCTGGCCTTTGAGCGCCACACCGTAACACTTTTCTTTAGCCGCCTTCGGGCCTCCCATCTCCTGGGCCGAAAGGGGCATCGCGAGGAGCGCCAGCGCGGCGGCGAGCGTGGCGGCAGATATTTCGGTTTTGGTGATCATGAGCGGTTCCTTTCCACTGTGCGCGGTTATAGTCGCGGTTCCCCGCTCCCCCAGCCTTTGGGATGCGGCACGCCATTTCTACACCTTCTCTTACGTCTCCGCGAGCCTTGCCGTTACATAGGCCGCGCGTATTCGCGATGACCAAAACGTGATAGCGCGGATGGAGCTGACAGGTAACGCAAGGGCGGCCCGGGCCAAATAAAACCTAGGGGCATTTGTGGACGGCAAAAGCCAGGAAAACCGATGGGCCTTGCTGCTCAGCGCAGCCAATGCGGGCGACGCCGAGGCTTACCGCCAATTGCTAGTGCAATTGACCCCTGTGCTTCGCGCCTTTGCCCGCCGGAGCCTCGAGCGAGCGGGGCTATCTGGTGCGGACGCCGAGGATATCGTGCAGGAAACGCTGCTTGCCATTCACCTCAAGAAGCAGACCTTCGACTCGAAGGCGCAGGCTGGCCCTTGGATCCGGGCGATCGCGCGCCATAAGATGATCGACACGCTGCGGAGGCGCGGGAGGCGAATCGACCTTCCTATTGACAGCTTCGCCGAAGTCCTCGAGGCTGTTGAGAGCGAGCCAAGCATGCTCGTCGCCGACGTCGATCGTCATGTCGAAAGCTTGCCGGCCGGGCAACGCGATGTCGTGCGCGCTATTGCCGTCGACGGTGCATCAATCAGCGAGGCTGCCGCGCGGCTTTCGATGACCACGGGGGCTGTCCGGGTCGCCCTGCACCGCGGGCTTAGAGCGCTCGCCGCGAAATTGATTACGGTGGGAATGTGAAGACGAGCGATCTCATCGGCGCCCTTGCCGCAGACAGCGACGTCCGCACGATGGCGCCGGGCCGGGCCTTGGCGCTTGCGTTGATTCCCGGCGTTACGCTCGCCTTGACCTTGCTTTTGGCGATCCTCGGGCTCAGGCCGCATCTTTTTGCGCTGCTCGGTGAACCCCGGATTTTCTTCAAAATTGGCCTAAATATTCTGCTTGCGGTACTGTCCTGCCGGTTGGCTTTGCGACTCGCGACGCCGGGCGCCCGCCTGCGGGGGGTAGCCTTTTCGCTTGCCGTTGTGCCGGCCTTGCTGGCGGCGGCTGTCGTGGCCGAACTCTTTTGCGTTCAGCAAAATCTCTGGGGCGAGAGAATGATTGGCGCCAATGCGGCGTTTTGCCTGAAGACCATCCCCTTACTTGCCGCGGCGCCGCTCACTGGCACTCTGCTGGCCTTGCGCCAAGGGGCGCCGGAAAATCCTGGCCTCGCTGGGGCGGCGGCCGGTCTTTTCGCAGGAGCGATCGGCGCGGCATTGTACGCCACCCATTGCCCGGACGATTCGCCGCTTTTCGTGGCCGCCTGGTATAGTCTAGCTATTTGCTTCGTCGTAATCGCGGGCGCTCTGGTGGGCCGGCGGCTTTTACGCTGGTAGTTTTCTGGTCGCGATTTTTAGCTCGCCGGAACGTCTTCAACTCTTGGGGGGCAAAATGGGCAAAATCACCGTTACGCTAATCGTGAGGATATGCCATCGCCTCCACGGACTTTACGAGTCCATGGAATGGTTCAATGGACACATGATTCGGTCCCCGGAACGGATTATTGAGCAAGACGACGAGCGCCATAACGAGGCCAATCAAAGCTCCAAGCAGCGACACCATAGCCAGATGCATCCATAAGCGCGGCGCGCCGAAGAGATAGGTAAACATTACCAACATCACGGCCCCGCCAATAAGATTCCACCACAAGATCGGGGGCAATTCCGAGGTCGCGGCGTGGAAGCGGCCGCGGCGCGCGTCGTAAAGCTGGTTCAAGGTTTTGATGGCGTCGGCGCGCATAACGGCGACGCTCTCGTCGTTAGATCGAAATTCCAGAAGCTCGGTGTGAAACTTGTCCATTAATTGCCAACCCGGGGCTTCGTCTGCACTTCCGGCGGCCAAGGCCGGCCACTCGTCCTGCACGACGATTTCCGCGTAGACAAAGAGAAAGTGCCGTAATCTTGAAGCCGACGGTTCTGGAAACGCCACAGTGTCGCGATACAGATTACCAACGAGATTGGCTTCAATCTGCACTTGACTTTCGATTTGAGCGAAATTCTGCCAGACGGCCACGGCCACGAAAGCGAGCAAGACAGCGTAAGTGACGCTGACCCCCGCAAAGATAAAGCCCGACAAGTCATTGTGAATGCTGCGCACGCCATGCGGCAACAGATGGTGGATCAACAATAGGCCGAGCGCCGACAGTCCCGAACCGACGAGGAGCGAGACGATGACGGCTAGTGTGGTCGGAAAATCGGAAAGCCAGTGAGCTGCAGTCTCAAGCACTCAAAACCTACCCCAGCTCCGTCAAGAATCACTCTTTCGATTAAGGCGCCCGTAAAGCCGTTGGCACCATGGCGCCGCTTGTAGGTGCTCTTTTTGCCTTGAGAGGACCCATGTCTTGCCAGGGCCGCTGCCGGCCCTTTTGCCGGAGCAATCGGCGCCGCATTCTACGCCAACCATTGCCCGGACAATTCGCCGCTCTTTGTCGCCACCTGGTATAGTCTGGCCATAAGCCTTGTCGTGCTGTCGGGCGCTCTGGCGGGGCGGCGACTCCTGCGCTGGTAAAGGCTGGGCTTTGGTTTGCCGCCCGAGACCGCGAGGTATTCAGCAAGGCTGCGGCTCGGTGCTCCAAAGTAAATAGCTTGATAGCTGATTCCCAGGGAATATCTTTACCAATTTGGACAAATTGCTTACGGTGGGTTGAGCTAGACGTTAATATATAATGTAAGTCTTAGTTCGTTCATAGTAAATTTTCCACTTGTCTAAGCTGGAACAGCCTGCACCGGTACAAATCTAGATGACCGGGAGAAAAAATGGAAATCTTAAAATTTATGGGAGGGTTTATTGGCGTGTTAGCCGTATATTTCCTCCTCATTCACGTCCATAATGTTCACCGTAAGACCTCCGTGATATTTATTGATAGTCCCTACAATATTCAAACTGTCGGATAATGACGAAAGTCATGGACGCGATAGAGGGCCGCCTCTTCTGCGGGTACCTATTTTGGTCTTAATTTTCCGGCCATTCGACTTGGCAGGGATTGTTATCATGAGCTCGCCCGCTGCGCATTTGGTCGCGGTTCACGAGGGGCAACCCACGCTGCTTCGCTCGCTT
>JBPYDY010000379.1:0-5497 GCA_051986155.1 Methylocella sp. | reverse complement strand
CTTGATCCTTCTGCACGTCGCCGATCTTTTCGTAGGAGACCGAAAGATCGCGCTGCCATCCGGCATTGCCGGGGTCGGATTTGGCAAGCCTTGAGATGATTTCGTGCCGAACCTCATAAGATTTTAGCGCGGCGCCAAGATCCCCTTGCGCGAGTTGAACGTTGCCTACCCTTTCATTACTGATTCCCAGATCATATTGCCACTGGGCATTGCCGGGGTTGGATTTCGCCAGCCGCTCGGCAATGGCGAGACTATCGGAATAGGATTTGAGCGCGCCCGAAAGGTCGCCTTGATCCTTCTGCACATCTCCAACCTTGTTGTAGGAGACCGAGAGATCGCGCTGCCGTCCAGCATTGCTGGGGTCGGATTTCACCAGCCGCTCGGCAATGGCGAGACTATCGGAATAGGATTTGAGCGCGCCCGAAAGGTTGCCTTGATCCTTCTGCACGTCGCCGATCTTTTCGTAGGAGACCGAGAGATTGCGCCGCCAGAGAGCATTGCCGGGATCGGATTTCGCAAGCCGAGAGATGATGGGAATGGTGCCTTGATAAGATTGGAACGCACCCCCACGGTCGCCGCGCCGTTGCTTGATATCGCCAAGGGTGCCCAATGCGGCATATTTGTAGGATTCCTGGTTGCCGCTCTGTGCAAGTTCTTGCACGCGCAAAAGCCGCTTTTCTGCCTCGTTGAGATCGCCGTAGTCGACCAGTATAGAACCCGTCTGATAAAGGCTTTCGATATCGTCGGGATCGAGCGCGAGCGCTTTTTCGTAAGCTTCGAGCGCGCGCTTGGGATCGGCGAGGCCCGCGATGGCGCCGAGGTTGCGATAGGCAGTTGCCGCCTCCTTGCGGTCCTTTTCGGCCTGCGCCGTGGCTTGCTCGGCATGGGCAGTCTTATCTTTTGCAACTTCATTGAGAAGCTGTGTCGCCTCGGCGAGCTTGTTTTCCTTCAAAAACCCGAGCGCTTTCTCGAGACGGGTGTCGCCCGCCTCCGCCCCTTGCGCGATCGACGTGACCGCCGCGCCAACCGCCTGCTGCGCGCCCGGCGCCGCCGCCGGATTTTTCTCCAGCAGCATTTTGGTCAAATCGGCGGCTTGCTGGGTTAAAGCCGCGATCTGAACGTCCTTAACGTGAAGCTGCTCGACGAAGTGCTCAGTCGGCGGCGGCGGGGCAATCAGCGCCTGAATACCTTTGTAGGCAACCAACCCGACAAGACCGATAACGCCAACCCTGATGAGCTTCGGCAAAAGATTGAGCGGCTGCTCGGACCGTACTTGCGGCAGCTCAAAAATCTTCAGCTCGCCTGCCTCTCCCTCCAATGCGGGCGTGCCCGCGGCAACAAAATCTAGCGTTCGGGCATAAAAGAGCGACATGCGAGCGACGGGCTTCACGATCGAACTATGAGTGGCGTCGATCGGCACGGGCGGATCGCCAGGAAGCCCTGGGTTAGCACTTGCCTCATCGACGATCACGCCCAAAGGCGTACCCTGGATCTCGTAAAAAACGCGGTGCTTGAGAACGTCCCTGCGCTCATCGGCAAGCCCGCGATAGGCGACATTGATGGCCCGCAGCGCGGGGTCATTTGCGGCAAGCGTGCGCGCAATCAGTGTTGGCCAGGCGAGGAAGCGCAGCCGGTCAAGCAAGCTCGCGTGCCACGACCCGGTGTGAGGTGTCGCCGCGAAAACGATTTCCGTCACGCGGTTCAAAAGGTCCTTGGCTTCCTTGCGCCTGTCCTTCTGCTGCTGCAGATCAAGCAGGAGTTGCTTGACGATGAGGCCGCCAAGACTGTGACAGATGAAAACAATGGGGCCGGTCTTAAGGCCGGGCGCGCCAAGCAAGATTTCAAGCACATTGACCGCCCGGTCCTGTAGCGGCATGGAGGTGCCGAGCCAATTGGATGCCGGGGCTTCGTATGCCAGAGCGTAGACCGTGATCCCCTCGACATCTTGAGCCAGCCAAAGCGGCCAGAAGCTCGCGTCGTCACCGGCCGTATTCTTGATGTCCCTGCGCCAGGTATCATAAGCGTGGCCACCAAGCCCATGAACAAATATGACGCTGGCGCGCGGCTCCCCAGGATATCCAGCAATCTTGATGAGTTGCGGCATCGCAGGTGATCCACTAAGGGCGTGTCAAGAGGGTTTGGGAACTCGGGCCTTGGCCTCCTTGCCCAAAATACCATTTTTCTGCGCGATCTTAATCGTTGCATACCCCTAAACGGGAATGGGTTGTAAGATTTTTCCCCATTAAAAACGTTTCGTGAAGCATTTTTGGTTGATTCTAAACTAATTCTGCTCGTTTCAAACGGCCGAAAACCGTGCCGGTAAAGCTCGCCTCGGTTGACAGGCCGGGGCTCTTCTCTCAAGAGAACCGGAGCGTTCAAGCCCGCCTGGGATAAGGCCCGGCGAACGCCCCGCTCCGATGCTGGTAAACCTCTCCATCCGCGACATTGTCTTGATCGACAAGCTCGACCTCGAGTTTGACCGCGGGCTGACCATTCTGACCGGCGAGACGGGCGCCGGCAAAACCATCCTGTTGGACGGATTTGCGCTGGCGCTCGGAGCTAAGGGAGAGTCGGGCCTCGTGCGCCATGGCGCCGAGCTTGGCCAGGTCAGCGCGGCGTTCGAGCTTGGGCCGAACCACCCGGCGATCGCCGCTGCGAAGGCGCAAGGCATCGAGACCGGCGGCAGCCTCATCCTGCGGCGCGTGCAATTGGCCGACGGCCGCAGCCGGGCCTTCGTCAACGACCAGCGCGTCACGACGCAGGCGCTCCGGGGCATCGGCCGCGAGCTCGTCGAGATTCACGGCCAGCACGACGACCGGGCGCTCGTTAATTCTAGCACCCATCGCCAGCTCGTCGATGCCTATGGCGGCTTAGGCGCTCTCGCGGCGCAAGCGCGCGGCGCCTTCGCAAAACTGCGCGAGCTCAAGGCCGAGTGCGCACGCGAGGAGGCGCGCGGCGAGGCGGCGCGCGGCGAGGCGGATTTCTTGCGCCATGCCTTTGCCGAATTGACGGGGCTCGCGGTTAAGCCCGGCGAGGAGAACGCGCTCGCCGAGCACCGCTCCGCCATGATGCAGGCCGAAAAGGTTGCCGCCGAGCTTTGCGAGGTTCAGGCTACGGTGAGCGGGGAGCATTCGCCTATACCCGCGCTATCCGCGGCGTTGCGGCGGCTTCAGCGGCGGCAGGTGCAAGCGCCAAGCCTGATTGCGCCCGCGGCCGAGGCGCTCGACGCCGCGCTCAATGCGCTCGACCATGCGGCCCAAGCCCTCGACCGCGCGGTCCGGGATGCCGCGTTCGAGCCGCGCGCTGGAGCGGATCGAAGAGCGGCTGTTTGCGTTGCGCGCCGCGGGCCGGAAATATGCGGTGCCGGTCGACGGGCTTGCCGCATTGGCCGAAAAATTTGCCGCCGACATTGCCTTGCTCGATGCCGGGGAATCGCGGCTGAAGCAGCTAATGCGCGAGGCCGAGGCCGCGGAATCTGCCTATCAATCGGCGGCCCGCGACCTGTCCGAGGCGCGCAAGAAAGCCGCCGGTGAGCTTGACGCGGCAGTCTGCGCCGAACTTGGCCCTCTGAGACTCGACGGAGCAAAATTTACGACGCAGCTTGGCACCGGGCCGGAAGGCCCGGAGGGCGATGACCAGGTGGAATTTTGGGTGCAGACTAATCCGGGAACCAATCCCGGGCCGTTGATGAAAATCGCATCGGGCGGCGAGCTAGCGCGTTTCATGCTGGCTCTAAAGGTTGTCCTTGCCGACCGCGGTTCGGCACCGACGCTGGTCTTCGACGAGATCGACACCGGCGCAGGCGGCGCGGTTGCCGATGCCATAGGCCAGCGGCTCGCGCGCCTAGCTTCTCGCGTGCAAGTGCTCGCCGTGACCCACGCGCCGCAGGTCGCGGCGCGCGCCCGCGGCCATTTCCGCATTATCAAGGGCCCGGCCGGGCGTGGGGACAGAGTCACAACGCGGATCTCGCCTCTCGGAGAGGAAGCGCGGCGCGAGGAGATCGCGCGCATGCTGGCAGGTGCCTCCATCACCGACGAGGCGCGGGCCGCCGCCGCGCGGCTATTGGCCGGCGCGCGATGACGATCGCAAAGACGCCTTCGCGGGCTGTGGCCAACTGGCGCAATCTGCAGCGCGGCGCGCCCCACGCATGAAGACAGGCGAGATCCCTAAGGGCTTCGAGCATTTGCTCCCGGAAGGGCCGATCATACAGAGCCTGCTCGATTCGGATTTCTACAAATTCCTCATGCTGCAGATGATTTGGCGGTTTAAGCCAAAGACGCATGCGACCTTTGCCGTCCTGAACCGCTCTCCGGCGATAAGGCTCGCCGATACCATCGCCGAAAGCGATCTCATCGCGGATCTCGATCACGCGCGCGGCCTACGATTTCAAAAAAATGAGCTCGATTGGCTTGCAGCCACGCGCTTCTACGGCAAGACCGGCTTATTCGGCCCTGATTTCCTGGACCATCTCGCTGCGTTCCGGCTGCCGGCCTATGAGCTTACCTCGTGCAACGGCGAGTTCGAACTGCGTTTTCCGGGGCTCTGGCGCGAAACGACGCTCTGGGAGGTCCCGGCGCTTGCAATCTTGAGCGAGCTTTTGTCCCGCGCGGCACTGCACGCCATGAGTCCGTCCGAGCTTGACGCGCTTTACGCCTGCGCGGCGGCGAAACTTTGGGACAAGGTGAAAAGGCTCGAGGCGCTGGCGCGCGAAGGGCCGCTTTCCGTTTCGGATTTCGGAACACGCAGGCGGCACGGTTTTTTGTGGCAGCGCTGGTGCATCGAGGCCGTGCGGGAGAGTATCCGGGAAAGCTTCATCGGGACATCGAATGTCAAACTGGCGATGGACCTTGGGCTTGCGGCAATCGGAACCAATGCCCATGAGCTCCCCATGGTCTATGCGGCGCTGACCGACTCGGATGAGGGCCTGAGCCAAGCGCCCATAAGAGTCCTTGAGGATTGGGCGAAACTTTACGGCGGCGATTTGCTTATCCTTTTGCCCGACACTTTTGGCAGCGCACAGTTTCTCGCCGCAGCTCCAGACTTTGCCGCCGATTGGTCTGGCGCGCGGCCGGATTCCAAACCGCCCATTGAAGCGGGAGAAGAACTTATCGCTTGGTGGAAAGGAAGAGGACGGAATCCGGCGGAAAAACGCATCATTCTGTCCGACGGAATGACGATCGATTCGATTGAGGCCGCGGTGCGCCATCTGCGCAAGCGGGCAATGGTTTCGATCGGATGGGGAACAAATCTCACCAATGATTTTTCGGGTTGCTGGCCGGGCAGGCTTGGCGCGACGGCGGCTCTGCCCTCGATCGTCTGCAAGGTGGTCGAGGCCGAGGGGCGCCCGGCGGTAAAACTTTCCGACAATCGGAGCAAGTTTTTGGGACCGCCTGAAGAAATCGCCCGCTACGCGCGGGTCTATAATTATCGCCGCAGCGAGTCGCGGCCGGCGTAAAAGTCTCGCATCCGCTTGCTCTGCCATGCGCTCGCCGAGGCC
>JBPYDY010000378.1:0-18533 GCA_051986155.1 Methylocella sp. | reverse complement strand
CGGAAATGACAAACGATAAGGGCGAGCGCATTTACGCGGACGATTATCAACCGTTGTTCCACGTGGCGCAGCAACTCGCTGTCGAAGCCGCAACCGGACAAAGGACTCCACGTTAACTTTTCGCGGGCTTCGCGCACCTCCGAGGCGAGACGTCCGCGGGCTTTTACGGGCTCAAGGCAACCTCCTAGGGCCGTGAATTCAGCGGTGACATCCGTCATCCTTTGCAAACCCCAGGCGATTTTCGGCTCACAGTAAAGTTTGTGGAGACCGTGCCGCAAAAAGATTAGCGACCGGTTCGAATGGCCGTTCGAATTGTAGCCAATTCAAGCTGGCCCGAGCCTTGAGCAGAGTATTTTCAGCCGGGTTTCCCGGGTTAGAACTCAGCAAGCGCCACCAACTTTTCGCTTTTGGGCGGACCTGTTCTCTGACTTATTCGCGAATCGACCGCCAAGGCTGGCCTGATATGACGAACGCTGATACTGCGATAGAGCTTGCTGCACTGACCGGCCGCATAAGGGCCTGCAGGATTTGCGTGGAGGCCCCGCGCAATGTCCCGCTGCCGCATGAGCCGCATCCCGTCCTTCGCGTATCTTCGACGGCGCGGCTGCTCGTGGCAAGCCAGGCGCCTGGCGTGAGAGTTCATCGGACCGGGCTGCCGTTTAACGATGCCTCGGGCGAACGTTTGCGGCAATGGATGAATGTTTCGCGTGAGGTTTTCTACGATCAAGCAAGGGTCGCAATCGTGCCGATGGGCTTCTGCTTTCCCGGTCACGACGCTAATAAGGGCGATCTGCCGCCCCGCCGCGAATGCCGCGAGACGTGGCATGATTTATTGTTTTCAAAGCTGCCGCAAATCGCGTGCATTTTAGCGATCGGCCGCTATGCGCAGGAGTATCATTTCGTCCGGGCTGGGAGGCCGTTGCCGAAGGGTTTGGGGGTTGACGGGACCCTGCGCCGCTGGCGGGAATTCGCGGGCGAGGCGCCAAAGATCATCGCCCTTCCGCATCCCTCGTGGCGCAATAACGGCTGGATCAAACGCAATCCCTGGTTTGAGATGGATGTCGTCCCTGTGCTGCGCGAAGCAGTCGCGCGCGCCATCGCCTGAACCGGATGCACCGCCTGGCAAGGGCGGGTTTTATGCCTCTTATTCCCGCTTTTGCCCCAACAGTTGCGGCCGCAGCAGTGACGTGCGGGCGGCTGCGGCATTTGGCGTTCAGGCTGCGGCTTGCTACACTAGTCCGCACATAAATTTCTCCACAGGTTCGGAGGGCAAGGTGAAACGAGACGGGGCCAAACCTGTAGACATGATAGGCGGCAGCGCCGCCGGAGGAGCTCCGCCAGCGGTTGCGGCCACCGATTCCGGCGGTCAAGCGAGGCGACTCGCCGCGCGAGGCGCAGTTTGCATTGCGGATGCCTGTCTGGCCGGCTTGCGACCGGATGGCTCCACCTACGCGGCGCTCGACCTCGGCACAAACAATTGCAGGCTGTTGATTGCCCGGCCAGCTCCGGCAACGAGCGGCCAGGCTGGCTTTAAAGTCATCGACTCCTTTTCCCGGATCGTCAGGCTGGGTGAAGGCTTGTCGAAGACCGGAGAGCTCGGTGCGGCAGCGATCGAGCGTACCCTTGCGGCGCTGGAAATTTGCCGGGACAAGATGCGCACGCGCGGAGTGAACTGCAGCCGGCTGATTGCCACCGAGGCCTGCCGGTCTGCGCGCAATGGCGCCGAGTTTTTGACAAGGGTGCGAAACGAAGTCGGGCTCGAACTCGAGGTCGTCGACAGAGAGACGGAAGCCCGGCTTGCTGCTGCCGGCACGGCTTCTCTTGTCGACTCTGCGGCCGAAAGTGTGGTGCTGTTCGATATCGGCGGCGGATCATGCGAACTTGTCTGGCTCGCCGGGGGTGCAAAGCAGGGCCCGCAATTTCCGGAGATGGCGCTCAACAATCGCATCCGCTTTTGGGTGTCTCTCAATCTTGGCGTCATTTCCCTGGCCGAACAATTCGGTGGGCAAGAGGTTTCCGCTGACACTTTCGAGGCGATGATCGATCGCGCCGGCGAGGAAATTGAGGACTTTGCCGCTCAGGGCAAGCGCGAGCGGCGCTGCGGCCTTTTTCATTTGCTTGGCACCTCGGGAACGGTGACGACCATTGCTGGCGTGTTTCTGGGCCTCTCCCGCTATGATCGCCGCCGCGTCGACGGCCTATGGATGTCGAGCAGCCAAGTGGATGCGACGGTGGCCAGACTGCGGAACATGACCTATGTGGAGCGCGCCGCCAATGGCTGCATCGGCCAGGGCCGCGCCGACCTCGTGCTCGCCGGCTGCGCCATTCTCGAGGCAATCCGCCGGGCCTTTCCCGCCGACCGCATTCGGATCGCCGACCGCGGGCTGCGCGACGGAATATTGATCCAGCTCATGCGCGCCGAGAGATGCTGAACATCTTTGCAGTGGATTTAGAGTGGAGGTGCGTTAGCTCTGGCAGGCAACCGCTCGCCGCATTGATAGCCTGCCAGTAGCAAAAACGGTATTGCGTCCGCGCAGCGTGCAAAAACATAGAGCAGCATGAGCATTCGAAGAAGCGTTACCTGCCCTACTTGACGCAGGTCCCGTGCCGGTGACGACTCCGCCGTTTTGAGGGCTTGCCTTCGCGCATTGCCCCAATGGGTTGAAGGGATTGCACACGGGCGTGCCATTCGGGCCGACGGGATTGGGGCACGAAGCGGAAGAAGAGCCGTTTCGGTAATCCGTCGCGCTGGACATGCTAATCCGCGAACCCGAACCTGTTGCCGAAATATAGCTTCCGTGGATTTGACTGGTGGTAATACTCGTGTGGCCGCCATTTTCCGCGAGAATGGCCGAAGACCAAATTTGCGAGCCGGTGATGTTCATTTGAGAGCCGGGACCGACGGCCCCTGTCGTCGCAAGCTGCAACGTGCTGTTCGAGATATTCACGAGCCCGTTGGTATATGCCGCAATCTCGTTTATTTTTGAGTTGCTGACTGTGACTGGATAGCCATTGCTCTGGCTGACGTAAACCTGCCACGATAAGGGATTCAAATTGACGTTATTCAAAGACAGGTTCCGCCCCTGGTCGGTGAACTGGCGGGTGGTACTGCCGACCGTCAACGAATTGATTGTGACCGCGGAAGTGTTGGTTGCTGATGTAATATCCAAACACCAATTCAACATCGTTTTTGCCCGACGTGCCGTGGCCATTCACGATCATTGTTGAATTTGGATAGGAGTTGAGGGCCGAGCTTGCACTGACTCGCGCTCATATTCACCGAACATTTATGGTCGCGTTGCTCCCAGACAAAAAGTCGAGCCAAAGGCCGGCACAATTCGAATTCGTCACGGAGACTTTGGAAGAGTCCTCTGGATATATTTCGGTCGGGAGGTTCGTACTGCCGGTAACGGTAAGCTGGGATTGATCGTAAAAGTACCCAAGGAGCCAGCTGCCTCCCAGCGCCTGTAACGTCGAATTTTCAAATTCCACAGCAGAGGTATTGTAAGCGTTAAAAGTCGTTGAAAAATTATTCGCCGGCGTACCGTTGGTCACAAAGGTTGAATTCTGCAGCTACAGCTGGCTCCTGTTGTTCAGGGTTAGGGAATATTGAAAGTCAGCTGTTTGTGGAATCGTTAGCCCGCCATTCGTGATCAGCAGCTGAGCTTGACCGCTCAACACGATATTGCCTTTAACTGTCAACACCGCACCCGTCATCGTCAGCGAAGCCGCTCCCGAGAGTGTAATATTTCCGGCAACTTGGCAGTTGGAGGTCAGATCGATCGCGCCCGACGCCGAAGTAATCCCGCTTGACGGGCAAGCACTGGTTTTCGGTGCGGCCAATGCCTGGGTTGAAGCCCTTTGACCCGGCCCGGCCGCGATTTGGCCCGGCCAAGACAATGCGATCATCGAGGCAAAAGCCGCTCTGTTCAGACGGCCAGATTCAGACAACAAACTTAAAATCCGTATCATCTTAAGCAGTCCAATCCGTAATTAGAGCGTTGTAATGATAATCGAGCAATATTCGAGATAACTTTGTGAGAAACGAAGGTACAATATTAGTAAATTACTGTTCCATCACGCCTCGGAAATAATCATATTATGATCGTCTATACTATAGATGTTACGGTCATGTTGTGCTTACACAAGGAAATGCATATAAAATTACTTTGTAATTTTCTGAATTTTCCGTAGCCCCCGCGCGGCTCGCGCGGCAGCTTCGGCAATAGCCCGAGAGGGCGTTCTCTCTGCCGATCCGGCGACGTGCGGCCAGTCGCAACCGAGCCACGCGAACGCGATGCCTTGTTGCAATTTTCGCCAAAACTGCTCGGGATAAGCGATGGTGGGCGCCGCGATTGTCCGTAAAACCTGCAGGGCACCGAGCGCTGTAGTCACGTTTGACAAGCGGGTTTGAGTCTTGATGTGACGAAATCGAATTCTTCTTCCGGGCGCGGCGGGCGCTCACTCACAACGCGCGTCAAGACCGCGCGCAAACGCTCCCTTTCATCGACCCTATGGCTCGAGCGGCAGCTCAACGATCCCTATGTTGAGAAGGCGAAACTCGAGGGTTTCCGGTCCCGTGCAGCCTTTAAGCTCTTGGAGATGAACGCCCGCTACCATTTCCTCAAACCCGGCCAGACCGTCATCGACCTCGGCGCCGCGCCTGGAGGTTGGTCGCAAGTCTGCGTGCAGATTAGCGGCGCAGACAAGGGCACGGGCAGGGTCGCCGGGATCGATCTTCTCGACATTGCGCCAATGCGAGGCGCGGAGTTCTGGGTCCTCGATTTTGTCAGCCCCGAAGCGCCCGCAATACTGAAATCATGGCTCGCAGGCAGGGCAGATGTGGTTCTTTCCGACATGGCGGCCGCTGCAACGGGGCATAGGAAAACGGATCACTTGCGGACCATGGGCCTCACCGAGCTTGCCGCCGATTTCGCTTGCCAAGTGTTGGTGGAGGGCGGCAGCCTGCTCGTTAAGGTACTGCAAGGCGGGACGGAGCACGAGCTACTTGACCGGCTCAAGCGAGAATATGGCACCGTGCGGCGTCTGAAGCCGCCGGCGAGCCGCGCAGAGTCGGCTGAGCTTTACGTGCTGGCGGCCGGGTTTAAGGGTTGGCTAGATGTAAAATAGCGTCCGCCGCGCATTCACCCGGGCGCGATCCCGCGCGCTTCGGCGAGATGATCGAAGCGCCTCCGGTAATGGCCAAGTCCCTGGGTCTCCGAGCGCAGCTGGGTGATGAGGTCGTGGAGTTCGGCTGCCGGCACAAGCGCCTCGACATCGTCCCAGCCCGGCCAGCCCGGCCGCTCGGCATAGCCCAGAATCTGGCCGCGGCGTCCGGTCAGCAGCCGTTGCGCCGCCGCGGTCGCCGTGTTCGGCACGCTCACCGTGACATGATCGATCGGCTCGAGCAAAACCGGCTCCGCCTTGGCGAGACCTTCGGAAATTCCCTGCCGTGCCGCGATCTTAAAAGCCATATCGGAGCTATCTACCGTATGAAAGGAGCCGTCGACCAAGGTCACCGCGACATCGACGACCGGATAGCCGAACGGGCCTTTTTGCAACGCTTCTTCGGCCCCGTCTTCGACCGAAGGGATATATTGCTTTGGCACCGCGCCGCCCACGATCTTGTCGGTAAATAGGAAGCCCTCGCCCCGGTGGCGCGGCTCGATCTCAAGTTTGATGTCCGCAAATTGTCCATGGCCGCCGGTCTGGCGCTTATATCTCGAATGCTGGTGGACCTTGCGCTTGATCGTTTCCTTAAAGCCGATTTTTGGCGGCGCGGTCGCGATCTGCAAATTATAGGCGGCGGCAAGCCGGTCAACCGCGCAATTGAGGTGAATATCGCCCTGCCCCATCAACAATGTCTCGCCGGTATCGGGATGATGAACGATGCCAAGCGACGGATCCTCCGCCACGAGCTTTTGTAAGGCCGCAGGCAGCTTCACGTCGTCCTTCCGGTCCTTGGCTCTTATCGTCAGCGCAAAGACCGCAGGCAAGGGCGCAGGGAAAGGCAGCGACTCCGTTGGTCCAAGCTGTCCAAGGACGGCCCCGGTTGCGACGCCCTCAAGCCTGCCGAGCGCGACCAGCTCTCCCGCCTCGGCCTCCGGAACGCGTTGCGATTCGCCGCCGCTGTAGCGATGGATGCCGCCGATACGCACGCCATCAAAAGCCGCGCTGTCGCGAAGAACGCCGCGCCAGACCCTGGCATAGGATACCTTGCCTGCCTGGACCGTCTTGAAGATCTGAGCAAGCGGCTCTCCATCTGCGGCTATGCCTCTACGGGCGGCGGTTTGGCGCGAATCCGGCACGTCGTGACGCAGCGCCTTCCAGAGCGGAAGAATGCCCTGCGATTGCACCGCGGACCCGAGCAGCAATTCGACAATCGTGCCGCTTGCCTGGTCCTTGCGCAAATCCCGGTAGATTTCGGCCGACGTCGGCGCGACTTCTTCGATGATTTTTTCCAGCAGAGCGTCGTCGTGATCGGCGAGCACCTCGGCGAGGCCGCCAAGGGCATCCTTTTCTGACTCGTGCAAGTGGGGCGGAATCTCGACCGCTTCCGCTCGCTCATTGGGCCGGTACCGGTAGGCCTGTCCCCTGACGATGTCGACGTAACCTATAACCGTATCGCCTTCCCGCATTGGCAACTGGCGCGGAGCGAGCGGGAACTTGGAATGCGCCTGGAGCGCCGCCAGGAGGTCTTCGAAAGGCCCAGCAAGCGTGTCGGCCTTATTGACGAAGACAAGGTGGGGCAACGCGAGATTTTCGAGCGATTTGAACAACAGCGGCACGCTCGAAATCTTCGTGGCCGAAGGCTCGCAGACGACGATGGCGAAATCGACTGCGGCGAGCGCCGCCTCCGCCTCATAGGCAAATTCGACCGAGCCCGGGCAATCGACAATCGACCAGCGGTCGCCAAGAAAGGAACAATGGCCGAGCCTCACCTCGGTGCTCGCGGAATGCTTGCGCGCATCTCCGGTCCGCCTGACGGCTGCGCCGGCCGCGGCCGTCAGCGCCTCGAAGAGGGTGGACTTGCCGCTTCCATAGGGTCCGATCAGTGCCACCGAACGGGGGCCCGCAACCGCGGCCTTTGTCGCAGAACCTGTCATATTCTCGCTCCTCCCTGCCTTTCCGGCTCTTGTTGGCCCAATCGTATGCCAATTGAGGCCTCGGCGCAAAGGATTGGGACGCGGCAACTACCCCAGTCCTAGGGCATGGCCGGCGCGCGAACGGCCGCAACCGGGTTACGTTTCCGGCGATCGCAACGAACTTCATAGGCAAGATGGAGATTCGCGCGACCGTCGAATAAGTTGCGGCTTGCGAGATTCGTGAAGGCGCGCCCGCGCCGCGCCAAATCTAGCCGCGCACGAGAGCGCCCGGCGGCGGATGCGCGGGAGCCGACTCTTCCGCCGGGACATTGTCCTCGGCAAAAGAGGTGGCGTTGCGCAGCCTGATAAACACTCTGTCTCCGGCTTTCAGGCCGAGGCCCTTATAATCATGCGCCGGGAGCGCCGCATCGACCGGCTCGCCATTGTCGAGCCGCGCGAGCTCGACATTTACCAAGGAGCCGGCAAAGGCGATATGTTTGATCGCCGCAGCAATGCCGGAGCCATCACTATTCTCGCGGCTGATCTCAACATCATGCGGGCGCACAAGAGTGACCGCAGTTGTGTCCGCGGAAATCGCGGTGGCGGTTTCATCCACAAAAGCCTTGCGGGCTCGGAAGAGATTGTAACTGCCCAAAAACTTAAAGACGAAGGGATTGGCCGGATTGTCATAGATCTCCTCGGGCGAGGCGAATTGCTCGATCCGCCCCTTGTTCATGACCGCGATCCGGTCCGACACCTCGAGCGCCTCTTCCTGGTCGTGGGTCACCAAAATCGTGGTGACATGGATCCTCTGGTGTAATTTACGCAGCCAGCGTCTGAGATCGCGGCGCACCGTCGCGTCAAGCGCGCCGAAGGGCTCGTCGAGCAAGAGGACGGACGGCTCGACTGCAAGCGCCCGGGCGAGCGCCACGCGCTGGCGCTGGCCGCCGGAAAGCTGGGCGGGATAACGGCTCGCAAAATTCTGCAACTGAACAAGCTGCAGCAATTCGTCAACCTTGCCGCGAATGTCTCGTTCCCTTAGCCTTTGGCGCCAGGCCTTTGCGCGCAGTCCAAATGCGACATTCTCGAACACACTTAGATGCTTGAAGAGCGCATAGTGCTGGAACACAAAACCGATGCGCCTCTTGCCGACCTCATCGCCGGAAACATCGCGGCCATCGAAGAGAATTGTGCCGCTGCCAAGGTCGGCCGCGTCCATGCCGGCGATGACCCGCAGGAGCGTGGTCTTACCGCAGCCCGAGGGCCCAAGCAGCGAGACAAGCTCGCCGGTTTCGACCTTGAGGCTCACGTCGTCGAGCGCCTTGAATTGGCTGAAGGTCTTGGTGACCGAGCAAACTTCGATGCTCATCGCATGGCCCCTTCCCCTTCGACGGCGGCAATCGCGGCCTTGCCTGCTTTGCGCTCGACGATCAACTGAATAATGAGCGTGCCGACCGCAATCAGCGTCAACATCGATGCGACGGTAAAGGCAGCCTGGTTGTTATACTCATTCCACAGTTTCTCGATGCGCAGTGGCATCGTGTCGTTTGAATCTATGTGTCCCGAAACCACCGACACGGCGCCAAACTCACCGAAAGCCCGCGCGGCGCAGAGAATTACGCCATAAAGTAGCGCCCATTTTATATTGGGCAAGGTCACCTTGAAGAAAGTGCGAAAGCCCGAGGCGCCAAGCGACAGCGCCGCCACTTCCTCGCCGGACCCTTGTGCTTCCATAAGCGGGATGAGAGAGCGGGCGATGAAGGGAAAGGTGACGAAAATCGAAGCCAAGGCGATCGCCATGGGCGTGAAAATCACGCCGTTATAGGTGCGGCCAAACTCCAGCGGCCACCAGCCTTGCGCAAAGCCCCGCCAATATAAAGAAAAGGGGTCTGGCCAGCTCCAATCGGAGGCCCAAGGGCCCAAAATGCCGCTGCGGCCAAACAGCAGCACGAAAACCAAGCCGGCAATGACCGGCGAGACGGAAAAGGGCAGATCGATCAGCGCGATCAAAAGGGAGCGCCCCTTGAAACGGAATTTGGTGACCGACCATGCGGCGGCGAGCCCAAAGACGATATTTAGGGGAACAACGATGGCCGCGATCACAACGGAAAGCTTCACCGAGCTCAAATTTCTTTCGGTCTGAGCACGCGCAAGGGTCAACTTGCGCCGCTCGAATGTGGTGAGCGCTTTACTCTCCGACGGACTGGCCGCGTGAAAGACCGCAACATAGGCGCCGGCACCCTTGGAGAGAGCCTGAACAAATATGTTCGCCACCGGGATAATGATAAAGAGGGTCAAAAAGCCGACCGTGATCGCGACCAGGATTTTATGGACGAGCGGATGAGACATCGCATCGGCCGGGCCTTGTAACGCGGCACCCTTAGATTGCTTGAACGCTTCCGCCGTCATCGAAACCTCGATCACCTCGTGGGTCCGAACTCATGGCACCTTGTCCACCACTCAAGCCCATTGATCGCCAGCAGAATAAGGAGTGAAAAACCGAGCAGTACGACGCCGATTGCAGTTGCCTGCGCGTAGTGAAAATCGTCGAGCTTGGTGACGATCTGCAAGGGCGCGATCTGCGACTTGCCGGGAATGTTGCCGGCGATGAAAATGACCGAGCCATATTCGCCGATCGCCCGGGCGAAGGCCAATGCCACGCCGCTGAGCCAGGCCGGAAAAATTTCAGGGAAGATGACGCGCCGGAATGTCGTCCACCTATTGGCGCCAAGGCTCATCGCCGCCTGTTCGTGTTCCGGGTCCCAATCGCGCAGGACGGGCTGCACGGTCCGCACCACGAAAGGAAGGCCTACGAAGACGAGGACTATTACGATCCCTGCATTGGTATTGGAATAAGGGAAATTCAGAAAGGCAAGAGCGTCCTGCGCCAAGAGGGGGCCGCGGCCGGCAAGTTGCACGAACGAATTCAGGAGGCCGGTGATATGCCTCCCCAATCCGCCGATCCAGCCATCGGGCAGATAGAGTTGGCTGAAGGTAAGGCCCGCGACCGCTGTCGGAAGGGCAAACGGAAAATCGATGAGCGCATCGAATAGTCGCCGGCCAAAAAAAGGCTCGCGCACCAGCACCCAGGCAACGATCAATCCAAAGACGCCGTTTACGATTGCAGCAAGCGCCGATGCGCCAAAGGTGAGCTTAAAGGAGGCAAGAACAATGGGATCTGTGACGGTTTGCCAGAATTCGGCCGCGCTCAGCTGAGCGGTCTTGAAGACCAAGCCAGCAAGCGGGATCAGAACAAGCGCCGACAAATAAAAGAGCGTATAGCCCAAAGTGAGCGGCAGACCAGGAATTAGCCTGGACCGTCGAGGCTTTGCACCTGGGGGAGACGGCAGCGGCCGCGCATCGGCATTTGGGCTCATTTGCTGGAAGGCCTGTAAATCTGATCGAAGAGCGCGCCTTGGGTAAAAAATTCCGCCTGCGCCTTTTCCCAGCCGCCAAATGTTTCGTCCACCGTGAAAAGCGGGATAGCCGGCAGCTCCGCACTATAATTTTCCAGGACCGTGACGTCGCGCGGCCGGTAATGCAGCCCGGCTGCTACCTCTTGCGCCTCAGCGGTGTAGAGGAACTTCAAATAGGCCTCTGCAACATCCCGCGTGCCCTTTTTGTCGACGACCTCATCGACGACGGCGCAGGGCGGCTCGCCCAAAATGCTGGTTGAAGGATAGACGATGTCGAACTTGTCCGGGCCAAATTCTTCCTTTGCGAGCCAAAGCTCATTTTCCCAATTCACCAGCACGTCGCCGAGCTGTTTTTGGGCAAAGGTGACGCTCGCGCCGCGCGCCCCGGTGTCGAGCACAGGAACATTATTGTTGTAGAAAGTTTCGATTTTCCCTTTGGCTTCGGCATTGCGGTAGGCTGGAAAGTTGTTGGCGTCCCGCGCCGCCGCCTGGGCTTCTGCGAGCCCCGCAGCAGAAGAGAAATCATGCGTCTTTGCCTCGGCCGCTGCGCCCCAGAGTGCAAGAAAGGTCCAGCGTCCCGCGCCGCTCGTTTTGGGGTTCGGCACGATCACCTCGACACCCGGGCGCGTAAGATCAACCCAATCCCTGATATTTTTTGGATTGCCCTTGCGCACCAAAAAGGCAACCATCGAGGTAAAGGGCGTGGAATTATAGGGAAGCTTCTGCTGCCAGCCGGGCGTGATAAGGCCCGCGCGCTCGATTGCGATGATGTCCCAGGCAAGCGCCAATGTGACGACGTCCGCTGGCAAACCTTCGATCACCGACCGCGCCTGCTTGCTCGATCCGCCATGCGACTGCTCGAAACTCACAGTTACGCCGGTGCGAGATTTGTAGCGCTCGGCGAAGAGGTCATTGATTTCGGAATAGAGCTCCCGAGTGGGGTCGTAGGAGACGTTGAGAAGGTTCACCTCTTTGGCTTCTGTCGGCTGTACGAGGCTGGCAAGCGTAAGGGCCAGGCAGCAAATCCGCAGGCCAGTGAAGGCTAGGCACTGCAGCAAGCCTTTCACAGAAGGGGGCCATTGCCATACCCAGGCGGAAAAGCCCTTCACAGCAAAAACGAGAGTGTGCATCAGAGCGAAACCCGCCAGAGTCTCAGAGTAAATGTGCTCAAAAGGCGCCGCCGGAATTGTCCCGCGACCCATTGTCCGATTAACTCTATAGACTAAAAGCTTATCAATAGCCAAGCGGCAGGCCAGGATTTTGATCCAGTCCGGGCCAAGGCGGCGCCGGCGCGTAAGCAATGGATGCCGTCTCGATGCGGGCGGTTCCTGAATCCCACATCACCGGCTGCACATATTCAAGTCTGAGGTGCTGTTTATTTTGAATCGCTGATTCAATAGGCCGTGCCGAGCTAGCCAAGGTCTCCTTCCTGACGGCCCGCAGCCTCGAACTGGACGCTTCCTTAAAATTCTGAATTCTGGCATTATCCCCGCCTGGCTATTTTTCAGGGGAGGAGACCGTGGGAATAGTAGACATTATCATATGGCTCATCGTTGGTGCGGCTGCTGGCTGGCTGGCTGGGATTGCCGTCCAAGGCTCCGGATTCGGGCCGCTCGGCAACATCGGGCTAGGTATCTTGGGATCAATCATCGCCGGCATCATTTTCCCATTGCTTGGCATTGCTTTTATCCCGGGGTTGATAGGCGACGTAGTCTATGCAGCAATAGGGGCCATCATACTCCTAGTTATAGTGAACAGGTTCAAGCGGGCTTGAGCCCACCCTATGCTGTTGGAGCCGTCAAGCCATTATTGACGCGAACTCAGAGCTGTTTGCGCACTTCTGACCCGGTGTGCCGGGTCGCCGCAGGTCAGTTAAAATGACTATCAGCGCGGCCAACCGAGTCCTGCGCAGGTTTGGCCGAACCGCTGCTGCCTTCGGTCCCAAACTCTAATGAAGCGAGCGCGAGCGGCCCAACGGCTACTCCGGGAGGGCCGATAATTGCGCGCTCTTGCTACTGGTCCCCCCAAGCCCGACCCCAACATAGGCAAAGCCGCGCCGCGCCATCTCCTCGGGATCGTAAATATTTCGCAGATCGACCATGACGGGTGCGGCCAGCGCCGATTTGACTCGGTCAAGATCGAGCGCGCGAAACGCGTCCCACTCGGTCACGATGACGAGCGCGGCGGCCTTTTCGCAGCAAGAATAGGGATCATAGAAGAAAGTCAGATCATCGAGCAGCACCCTTGCTTGCTCCATGCCTTCCGGATCATAGGCGTTAATCCTCGCCCCGCCGTCTCTGAGCGCGGTGATGAGCGAAATCGCGGGGGAGTCACGCATGTCGTCGGTGTTTGGCTTGAAAGTGAGACCCAATATGGCGATGGTCTTCCCGCGGACCGTCCCGCCGCAAGCGGCGATGACCTTTCGCGCCATGGCGCGTTTGCGCTGGTCATTGATCCGTGCGACCTCTTCGACGATGCGGACCGGCACGCCGTGATCCTGCGCGGTCTTGATCAGAGCCTGCGTATCCTTTGGAAAGCACGAGCCGCCATATCCTGGCCCCGGATGAAGAAATTTGCCGCCGATCCTTTTATCGAGGCCGATCCCGCGCGCGACGTCCTGCACATTGGCCCCGGTCTGCTCGCAAAGATCGGCGATTTCATTGATGAAGGTGATCTTGGTCGCCAAAAAAGCGTTGGCCGCATATTTCGTCAGCTCCGCGGTCCGGCGGCCGGTAAAAAGGAACGGCGCCTGATTGAGGTAAAGCGGGCGGTAGATTTCCCTCATGACGTCTTCGGCGCGCTCATCTTCGATGCCGATGACGATGCGGTCCGGCCGCTTGAAATCGCCGATCGCCGCGCCTTCCCGCAGAAATTCGGGGTTGGAAACGACGGCGAAATCGGCGTCAGGCCGGGTTTCGCGGATGATCCTCTCGACCTCGTCGCCAGTGCCCACGGGAACCGTGGATTTCGTCACCACCACGGTAAAACCAGCGAGGCTCGCGGCGATCGCACGGGCGGCTTGATAAACATAGGTGAGATCGGCATGGCCATCGCCGCGCCGCGAAGGCGTGCCGACGGCAATAAATGTCGCTTGGGTTGAGGCGACCGCGTGCTTGAGATCGGTCGAAAATGAGAGCCTGCGCTGGCGCACATTCGATTCAACGAGACTCTTCAAACCGGGCTCGAAGATCGGCATTTTGCCGGCCTTCAGGGCCTCGATTTTTCCTTCGTCATTGTCAATACAAATGACAGTATGTCCGAAATCCGCAAAACACGCGCCTGACACAAGTCCTACATAGCCAGCGCCGATCATCGCAATCTGCATCTTTTCCTCAAGAGCATGTGGCCGCCAAGCGCAGGGATAGCATAATTACGGCAAGGCCGGGGCTGGCGACGGCCACTTTTCGCCGCTGAGCACGGGCAGCCACTAAAGCAGAGAATGGCACGAAGCTTTTGTGACCATTGCGCCGAGCCGCGTGACCCGAGCCCCCCTGCCAATTGCGCGCGAGTTCCACGCCGGCCAGGACTAGCGTGTTCAAAATCAAGCCGCCACAACGTTTTGGGGTTGACAGGCGAGTCGGGCGGATTAGTCCGTGGTCCGGTCGCAGGGCTGAAATTTCGCACTGGATCGTTCGCCGGGAGTCATACGAGGCCTTGAACAGCAGAACTCAAGCGATCCGGAACATCCCGTCATGAGCGCAGAGCTGCAACCTGATTTATGTGTCATCGGCGGCGGGCCGGGGGGACTGGCTGTTGCGCTGGGCGCCGCGGCATCGGGAAAATCCGTCGTCGTCATCGAGAAAGATGCGCTCGGCGGCCGCAGATTGATGGAGTCGATCCCGCGCCATGTCTTGCTTACGGCGAGCAGGGCCTTGGACTCGGCTCCTCGCGCGACAGATTTTGGGATTGCCGGCCACGATTCGCAGTTCGGTCTCGGGCACATCCGGCAACAGATCGCTGCCGTTGTTGCCGCGATCGCGCCCAATTATTCCCAGGCGCGCATCGAGGCCGCAAACATCACAGTGATCAGCGGTTCGGGGCGGTTCACCGGGCCCGATACCTGCGAGGCAGGCGGCAGGACAATCAGGGCGCGGCACTTTGTTATCGCGACCGGCGCCGTTGCGAGACGACTGCCGATCCAAGGGGTGGACACCGTCCGGCCACTCGATTGCGCGGCGCTCAGTGCGCTCGACCGTCCTCCGGAGCGCCTCATCGTCATTGGCGCTGAGCCCGGCGAGCTTGCTCTCGCGCAGGCCTTGCGCCGGTTTGGCAGCGAGGTGACAATCCTTTCAGCCCGCGCGCTCTTTGCCGGGGAAGATGAAGAATTGGCGGCACCGGTGCGTGCCGCCTTCGCGCGTGACGGGATTGTCGTCCATGAGGGCGTGCGGATATCGCGGATCGAACCGCGAGGGAGTGGGGTTCGCGTTGTTCTCGCGCCTTCAGGGTACGAGAGACCCGTCGCGGGCTCGCATGTTCTCCTTTCCGCAGGCACGACACCTGCCGTCGAAGGCATGGGCCTTGCCGCCGCAGGCGTACGCTACGATGAAGCCGGCATCGAGACGAATGCAAGGCTTGCAACGAGCAACTGGCGCATTCACGCGATCGGCGCGGCTGTGAAGGGCACGCAAGAGGACGGCGCTGCCGAATGGCATGCGAGACACGTTTTGCGCGCCATTCTCGGGCTTCCGGGGGGAAACCTCCGCGGCAAAGTTCCGGCGCGGATCGTCTGGACCACCCCGCCCATCGGCTGGGCTGGAGCCTCGGAAGCGCAGGCGCGGGCGGCGCATCGCCAGATCTGCATTCTCCGCTGGCCGCTGGCCGAGACGGAGCGGGCACGTATCGAGCGTCAGCCGGGCGGCCATGTCAAGTTGATCACCACCCGCTCAGGCACGATTCTGGGCGCCGGAATCGTCGGGGCGCGAGCCGAGGAGCTCGTGACTTTATTTACGCTGGCCATATCGAAACACATGACCGCAAACGACATCGCGTCTATAATGCTTCCCTATCCCGCCCTGGCGAGCGCCGCGCGCAGTGCGGGGATGACAATTCGGGACGAAAAGCCCTATGTACAATTCGATCGTCTCCTCGCTGCGTGGAATCAATTGATCGAACGCCAAGCAGGTGAATTCAGGCAAATGGCCGGAATCCTTGCCGGAAAGGCGCGGCGCATGTTCCGCTAGGCGATGGAAGGCAGGGTACGCGCACGCTACATATCGGCACAAGCCGACGTTACATGTATGCGAATGGCGCGCGCGGGATTTGCTTTGAATACGCCGCGAGGGGGTGGCCACGCCTTTAAGGCGGCGGCGGTGCGGACAGGGGTTGCCATGAGTGATGTCGTCATACCTCCGCAAAGAGGCCTGGCGTCGAGCGGGGCCTCCGCAAAGAAGCGTAAGCCGGTCCGCTTCGGCCTGGCAACGCGCGTCCTTCTACTCAACATCGCCTTCGTTATTGTGGCGGCAATGCTCATCTATGTTCCCGCCGTCACCATGTTTCGCGATTATTGGCTCCGCAACCGGCTCAGCGCCGCCTACACGGCCGCGCTTGTGCTTGATGCAGCGCCGCATGCGATGGTTCCTCCCGAACTGGAACGACAATTGCTAGAGAGTGTCGGCGCCCGAATTATCGTTTTGAACAAGCACGGCATAAAGCAGATTCTTGCCGCGGGCGAATTGCCAAGAGCCGTCGACGAGGTTTATGATTTTCGCAATCCCGCCTTCCTGCCCCTGCCGGACGCCATCAATTCGTTATTGTCAGCGCCCGGGCGTGTCATTACGGTCCTCGGCGAGGCCCCGAGGGGTGGCGAATCCATCGCGGTAACGATGGACGAGGCGCCTCTGTCCCGAGCCTTAAAAGCCTATTCGCTCCGGCTCTTGGCGGTCACCCTGTTCATGTCCGCAATCGTGGCGTTTCTCGCCACGCTTGCGATCCATCTCATGGTGCTCCGTCCGGTCCGGCGGCTCACCGAGAATCTGATTGAATTTGCTGCAAATCCTGAAGCCTCCGCACGACGCCCCGCGCCGCCCGCCGGCGGGAGTCACGAGCTTGCCCATGCCGAAGAGGAGCTCGCGAATATGCAAGATTCCTTGGCCCGCGAGCTCAACGAGAAGAAGCATCTTGCCGCACTCGGGCTCGCGGTGGCAAAGATTAACCACGACATGCGCAACATGCTCACCTCGGCGCAGCTTCTTTCCGACCGGCTCGCGAATGTCGACGACCCGCTGGCCCAGCGCGTCGCGCCGAAACTCGTTGCCACCCTTGACCGCGCGATCCGGTTTTGTCAGGCGACGCTGGCCTATGGCCAGGCCGTCGACGATCCGCCAAAGCCCGCGCGGTTTCCTTTATTTGGGCTCGTTGCGGAGGTCGTCGAGCAGGTCAGCCTCGGAGCGCCGAGCAAGATCGCGTACGTCAATATCATCGCAGACGATTTTGAGATAGTCGCCGATCGAGAGCAAATATTTCGCGTGCTCATGAATCTCGTTCGCAATAGCGCCGATGCGCTCGAAAACATGAAAGCGGAGGCTGGCCATCCGAAGCAGATCCGGTTCAATGCTTGGATTACCGACAGCGCGGCGGCCGTCATAGAGGTCGCGGATACGGGGCCTGGAGTGCCGCACGCCGTGCGGGAGAGGCTTTTTACGCCCTTCAGCTCCGGCCGCTCGGGCGGGTCGGGCTTAGGACTCGTGATCGCGGCCGACCTCGTGCGCGGCCACGGCGGCGAAATCATGCTCGTGACCCCGGAGGAGACCAATGGCGAGCCTGGGACGACGTTCCGGATTACCCTGCCGCGCACCGAGATTTAAGAAGGTGTGCGGTTCTTTCGGCCCTATTGCCAGGAAGGTACCTTGCGGCTAAGTCTCGCACTTATTGCCGCGCGAGCAGCAGGCTCTTGAAAGCGCCTGGTTTCGCCGGAAACTGGCACCAAAGGCGCCCGTAGCTCAGCTGGATAGAGCACTAGACTACGAATCTAGGGGCCGGGAGTTCGAATCTCTCCGGGCGCGCCAGTAAATTCAACCAGTTAGACGATTAAGCGTCCAGTGCTGCTTCCCAGAACTCCTATCGGGAAGCATATGGGAAGCAAGACAGAAGAATCTTTGGGGCCTATGCCGTGCGCGCGTCGCCAGCGCTCGGAACGGAGCCGCGCAAGCTCGCGGCGTCCTTCGGGAGTTAATTGGGTTCGCGTCAAATCCGTGTCTCGAAGCTTGCCGAGTTGTCACCGCTTTGGCGAGGGCGGCGGAGAGCGGTCGCGGATTGCTTTGAGCTTTGCCTTCTCGGCATCGGTTAATTGGCGCGCGCCGGGGCAATGCTCCTCATCGAGGAAGGCTTTTGCGAGTTCAGGCAGTTGTGGGCAGTCCGCGCCAATACGACACGCCGCGCGGGCGAGCGCGAAGGGAGATGGTTTCGGAAGCCGCTTCGATCTTTGTTTCGCTGTCGAATTTAGTGTGGTCGATCGCGTCAAAGCCCGGCAGCACGAGGCGGTTCGACCAAAGGCTTATCGGCTTGCGGGCAGCAAAATCGACGGGGCCAGCGATCAGCAGCTCGTGCAAGGACGCCCAACTCCAATCCTTTAACTTCCACCGGACAAATTTCAGGTTCCACGAGACAAATTTCACGGGCGGTAGGATGCTCTGAGGCCATTCGTCCGGAAAGGTCGCGATCGTAGTGACCAGGAGAACCGGGACGAGGCTCAAGACGGCGAGGGTCAATATCTTGACGGGCCGCAAGTCGCGCCATGAAATCCCTGCCCTCTCACCCCGCGCGATCGAGGGCCACAGCATCCACAAAAGCGCGATGTCGGCCAAAACCGCGATCCGGTGCCACCAAGTGATCCACCAACGGTGGTAGGGCAGGAACTGAAGCTCGAAAAAGCAAAAGCATTTCCCAGCCGATCTGGGGCGGAGCATCGCGCGGACAAGCCGTCCAATCGGCCAGCGGAACCGGTCGCGGACATTTTTGTTCGTAAGCGGTTGTCCGGCTGCCCCCTTCACTGACGGTGGACACTTTCCCGGCTCATGCGAACGCCGCGGTGTGG
>JBPYDY010000377.1:0-9165 GCA_051986155.1 Methylocella sp. | reverse complement strand
GTTGATGATCACGCCCGCACGAACCGCTGCCCACATGTCGGTTCAGGGATCCAGCCCTCAAATTCGTGCCATCCCCCGATTAGGGGTCGCGGCGGATGGCTTGGGTGCTATTTTTCCGCACCGGATTTGGGGCGCGGCAGCAGGGGACACTTCCATCGGTTTAACGCGTGCCGGGCAGTGCGTGCTGACGGAACAAGTTAAACACTATTCGCCAGCAGCAAAATGTTGTAGCTTGCACTTAAGCGTAAGCCCGTGATTTTTATTGCGGCGCAAATGGGGGAGGAAGAACCAATGGCGCGGCCTAGAGCACTCGGACGTGGAACGGCCATCTTATTGGGATTGTTGCTTGTTTCCGGCTGCGGCAGGTCGCCCGAGGGGCCGGGAAAGGTTCTCGACGAGGCGCAAAAGGCCGGGCGGGACGTCGCAACCCTTCAGCAGGCGGACGAAGATTATTTCCACGACATGGACAATGGCGTGGCGTTCGCCCCGGACGAGATCAAGGGCCGCAACATGTGGCTCGTGTGGAGCGGCGGCAACGATAAACAATGGGACGAGCTCGCTAGGCATAGAACCTTCGGCTATCACGATCTCCTAAAAGTCGTCACGTCCCATCCGAGCCAGGATTATTGCGACTATTATGGAAAGGAAAAGGTGCCGTGCAACCGCGACAGCCGGTGGAAGTGGCTTGGCGCGGTCAATGAGCCTTGCTTCGAGAAGCCGACAAAACCCGACCCCGACCGCTTTGGCCTCTGGCTCGATGTCCGGCGCAAGGACTGCCCGCCCGATCCGTTTGAGAACGAGGAAAAATATCCCGGTGTGAAAATCGGCGCGCGCGGCAAGCCGATTGGCGGCGGCAAGATTCTGCCGGTGGGCTCCTATTTCGGCTATGCCTCGGGCATCATCGGCTTGCGCCTCTTCCCCAATCCCGATTTCGACGAAGAGGCGGCGAAGCGCTGGGATGCGGAACGGTATTACACCGACCCGGACTATTATAACGATCCGAACCTCGTGCGGCCCTACCGGGTCGGCATGTCCTGCGGCATGTGCCATGTCGGCCCAAGCCCAATCCACCCGCCGGCCGATCCCTCAAATCCCGAATATAAAAATCTCAGCTCGACCGTCGGCGCGCAATATCTCTGGTTCGGCCGCCTTTTTGCCTACAGGGCGGACCCAACGAATTTCGCACATCAGGTGATGAATAGTTATGCGCCCGGCACAACCGAGACGTCGATCGTCTCGACGGACTACATCGATAATCCGCGCTCGAACAATGCGATTTATAATCTTGCCGCGCGCATGGGTATCGCAAAGCGCTGGGGTAAGGAGACGTTGAAAGGCGGTGAGTTAAACAACAAGCAGCCCTTCCCCGAATTCTTTAACCCGCCGGACACAGCGTGGTCGCCACGCGTATTGAAAGATGGCGCGGACTCCGTTGGCGTCGGCGGAGCGCTGAACCGGGCCTATGTGAACATTGGACTCTATAGTGAAGATTGGTTCACGCATTTTAATCCTTCTTTCGGTGGCAAGGAGATCACGCCGTTCCTCATCAAAAACGCCGAGGAAAATTCCGCCTACTGGCGGGCGACCGAGGCTGGCACCCCATTGACGGGGAAATTCTTTTTGAAAGCGGGTCAGCCGGACCATCTGAAGGACGCCCCCGGCGGAGACAAATATCTGATGGCTGACGAAATAACTTTGAAGCGCGGAAAAATCGTCTTTGCCGAGACTTGCGCGAGGTGCCATTCGAGCAAGCTGCCGGAGATAGCTTGGAACGCCATGCCGGACGGCTGTTCGGGCCCAGATTATCTAAAATGCTTTATGCGATATTGGAAACTGACGCAGACGGACGAATTCAAGGCGAAGATGCGGGAGATCGTTTTGGCGCCGGATTTCCTCGAGAATAATTTCCTCTCGACCGACGCGCGCATTCCCGTCACTCTTTTGCGGACGAACGCCTGCAGCCCGCTCGCGACCAACGCGATCAAGGACAACGTTTGGGACAATTTCTCTTCTTCGACCTATAAATCCCTTCCCTCGGTCGGCAAGATCACCGTTCAAGATCCGTTTACCGGGGAGCGCTGGCACTATCTTATGCCGGGAGGCGGCCTGGGCTTTACCCGCGTGCCCTCGCTCGTCAGCGAATGGGCAAATGCGCCCTTCCTAATCAATAAGCGGATCGGTACATTCGATTGGGATCCGTCGGTCGAGCATAGGATGTCGGCATTCAATGCAGCGATCGAGCAATTGCTGTGGCCCGAAAAGCGCCGCCATGAGGGCAATTTCGACGGCGAAATCCTACGGACCACGGAACGAAGCACGGTCAATATTCCGAGGCGCCAGATTCCGCCGGAGCTGGCCAGCGTGTTCAGCGATCTGCCGGAGCCGTTTGCGGGCCTCTTGAAGGAGCCAATCTCGCGTCTCTTCGACAAGGACGGCAATATCGAGATTGGTCCAATTCCGAAAGGTTTCCCAATCTATCTGATCAACTACCAGCCGCTGGTTGACATCAAGGATGCCGGCGAAAAACTGGAGCACGGGAAGAATTTCCTAAAACTGTTGGCAACGTTTGCCGCGAATTTGCCGTGGCCTAGCAAGGACGCGAGCGATGAGGAAATGCTCGACTGGCTGAAGAAGCTGCGCGAGCCTTTATTAAAGCTCAGCAAATGCCCCGATTTCGTGGTCAACAAGGGCCATTATTTCGGTACGGCGCAATTCAATGAAACGGAGGGGCTGAGCGAAGAGGAAAAAGTCTTCATCAAGGAACCGGAGCCGGTGCTGAGCGACGAGGACAAGCGCGCCTTGATCGAGTTCATCAAGACTTTTTAGGGATGCGCATGCAGGACAAGGCGCGCCGCCCATGATCGAGTGCGATTATGCCGTCGTCGGCTCTGGCGCCGGCGGCGGCACGGTTGCCGCAAGGCTCGCCGAGAAAGGCTACAGCGTCGTTTTGCTTGAAGCGGGCGCGAGCCCCGATGAGCCGGCCCATGGGATGCCGGAGGACTATGAGGTGCCGGGCTTCCATCCGCTCGCCTCGGAACATCCGGCCATGAGCTGGAAATTTTTTGTCCGCCACTATGCTAGCGACAAACGGCAAATGGCCGATTGCAAATGGGAGCGCGACCCGATCACAGGCGAACCAAGTGTCTTTTATCCCCGCGCCGCGGCGCTTGGCGGCTGCACCGCTCATAACGCGATGATTTTCATGGCCCCGCACGAGTCTGACTGGGACGAGATCGCGGCTATCACCGGCGACGGCTCGTGGGGCGCACAGAACATGCGCCGCTATTTGCGCCGGGTCGCTGACCGCCGTTACCGGCCCTTCTGGCGTTTTTTTGACCGGCTTTATCGAAGGCTCACGCGGCAGAAATTCCCATGGCTCTCGACCGAGCTGCCGCTGCCGCTGCCGCGAAAAATCGCCCCCGACCGGCGGCCCATGAGACTGGTCATCGAGACGGTTTGGTTTGTTTCGAAAACGATGCGGGCTGAACGAATGGCCGCCTGCCTTAAGCGGGCGCATCTCGAGAAGGCTTGGGAAGCGCTGGAGCGAGCCTGGAAAGCCATCCGCTACGGCTGGAGGCCTGCGGTTGAGGTCGCGCCGCTGCGGGTCTTGCTCCCGGCGCTGGAAGGTCTCGATCCAAATGGCTGGCGTTCTTTGCGGTGGCGCGCCGCGGGACCGTGTTTGGTGCCGCTTTCGACGCGCCACGGCCAGCGTATGGGCGCGCGGGAGCGGATATTAGAAGTGGCAAGGCGCTCTCCAGATCTGCTCCAGATTGAGTATAACGCCCTTGCCACAAAGGTTATTTTCGATAATGAGCGCCGGGCGATCGGGGTTGAATTCCAAAGGGGAGCGAGGCTCTATCGCGCGCACGAGAAGCCGAGCCCGGAAAGGGGTGTTTGTGACGAGGTCCGGGTGAAACGGGAGGTGATCCTCGCCGGGGGCGCCTTCAACACGCCGCAGCTCTTGATGCTTTCGGGGATCGGGCCGAGAGAAGCTCTCGAAAGGCATGGCTTAAAGGTGGTGTCGGCGCTCGATGGCGTCGGGCGAAATCTTCAGGACCGCTACGAGGTCGGCGTCGTCTACCGGTTGGACGAGAAATGGCTTGCGCTCAAGGGGGTGGAGTACCGGCGCGGCGATCCGCTGTACCAAGAATGGCTCGGCCACCGGATGTTGAAGCTCTTGCCGGCCCGCTGGCAAAAGCCGCGCCACCGGGGCATTTATACTTCAAACGGCGCCGCGGTTGCCTTCACCCAGCGCTCCTCGCCCGGCCTGCGAGATCCGGATCTGTTTTGCATGGCGCTGCTCGCCAAATTTGTCGGATATCATTCCAGTTATTCCACCAAGGACGTGTGCAATCCCAGCCACCGCAACTATCTGACCTGGACCATATTAAAGGCCCACACCGTCAACCGCGCCGGCACCGTCACTCTGCGCTCGGCGGATCCGCGCGAGCCGCCCGCCATCAACTTCCACTATTTCGACGAGGGCGACGACCTCGCGGGGACCGATCTCGAAGCCGTGATCCAAGGAATTCGTCTCGTGCGCGAGATTACCTCTGGCTTGAAGGAGCTTGAGCTAGCCGAAGAGCCGCCCACCAGAGATCTCCATACTGACGAAGAGCTTGCCAGATATGTGTGCGACAACGCCTGGGGCCATCACGCCTCCTGCACCTGCCCGATTGGCCCGCCGCGGTTGGACGGCGTGCTTTCGAGCGACTTCAAGGTTCACGGGACAACGGGGCTGCGGGTCGTCGACGCCTCCGTTTTTCCGCGCATCCCAGGACTGTTCATCGTCAGCGCGATTTATATGATCGCGGAAAAGGCTGCCGATGTCATTTTGGCGGAAGCCAAAGGGGCTTGGGATGCGGCATGAGCCGGTTTCCGGGCGCGGCGCTTGCCGCGTCTCGCGGCAATCTCTGCGGTAAATAAGGCTAGAAGCGAGCCACGAATTGTGCAATGCTCGCATCCGGCATTTTGAGAACGAGGCCCCGGCAGGGCAATTGCGTGGGCCTTTCACAAGAGGGAAATGCGATGGCCTATGATGTTCCTCAATTGCTGCAAATGACCCAAAAAGAGCTGGACGATTTGTTCCGCGCCTCGGAAGCAGGGCCCATCCCCGATGGCGAGGCCGATGGCGCAGCGATCATTAAGCCCGGCACGCCTCTTTCCCCCGAAATCGAGAAATTCCTCCATATCTTTGTTTGGAAAGGCAAGATTTTCGATGCAAAGGCGGGGCATCTCGTCAACCGCATTGGCATATTGGACGTGCCGCTGGTTGCTGCGAAGGTTTATAAGGCTCCGAGCCTGCTCGACGGTAAGGAATGCATCGTCCTTGATTATTCGAAGACGTCGTTCGTCGCACAGCATATCCGCGACGAGATCCGGCTGATCTCGCCCAACTGTTATCTCGGGAAAGTCTATTGGGACAACAGACCTTGGTTCGATTTCGCGCTTAAGTTCTAGCGCGCTCTCGCCCGGCGGCTTAAGTGACCCCGCAATCGACATTCACGATAATTGCGCCGGTTTCGCGCGAGCGCATCGGCGAGCTGCGTTCCTTTCTGCGGACCATGAACAGAAAGAACATGCCGGGGATTGCCGATCCGGCAAATGAGCTCGTGCCCTTTGGCAAATTCGCGACGCTGCATTTCGCGCGCTTCGTCATTCTCGAAGACAAGACGCTCGGCGATCTCAAGCCCTTCGGGGCGGACTTCCCCGATGCCCCGGTCTATCTCGCCTTTTTTGGCGACTGCGACGGTTCGGCAGGCAATCTTCTTGCCGATTTCGCCGCTTTCGCCGGGGCTGGCCTGTGCCGGATCTTTGCTTATTGCGAGGGGTTTGATCCGGGTTGCGATCTCCTGCAATGGATGCGGGCGCATTCGGTCAAGCCTTCTATCACTTACTTCAACTGCCTTGGCCGGACGGTGCGGCAAATCCGCGAGGAAACGGCGCTTGCTACGGCGTTGCGCGGCCGCCTCGCCCAGCACCTCAGCGAAGAGACAGGGTATCCCAGCAATGCGCCGAAGCGCCGGCGTCTCGAGAACGATCCCCAGAAGCTGCGTGCCTTGCTTATTTGCGACGTGAAGGAAAATGGCCCCGCCTTGACGCCGCCAGCGCCGACGCCCCCCCTCTGGTATCTCTGCCACCGCCTGCCTTACCAATTGGCCGCGGTGGTAATTGTCATAATCCTATTGCTTCCTTTGTTGGCGCTTCCCCTCGCTTGTGCGCTTAAGGTCTATGCGTCCGGTCTTCTCATTATTGCCGCGGCGCTTGTCTTCTTTCTCATTCGGTTGCGCCGCCAGGAAATCGAGGATCCCGAGATTTTGACGCCTATTACCAATGCCCATTTGCAAGCGATCGGGGCGATCGATGATTACGACGTAACCAATCAATATACTGTTGTGGGCTCGATCGTGCCAGGCCTATTCGCGCGATGGACAATGACTGCCGCGTGGTGGCTAATAAATGTCGCTTCGCCGGTGCTTTATCCCTGCGGCAATCTGGCGAGGATCAAGACGATTCATTCCGCCCGCTGGGTATTCCTTGACGGCAAGCGGAGAGCTCTCTTCGCCAGCAATTACGATGGCAGCGATGAGGCATATATGGACGATTTCGTCAACAAGGTTCCCTTTGGTCTCAATCTTGCCTTCGCCCTTGGGGTTTCGTTCCCGAAGACGTATTTTCTGCTTTGGGAAGGTGCTTATCGCGAGCAAGAGTTCAAAAACACCCAAAACCGCCACGAGCTGCCAACCGAGGTCTGGTATAAGGCCTACCCGGGGTTGACGCTTATCGACATCGCGCGAAACACGCGGATCAGGTACGGAATCGAACGCAAGCCAATGACCGACGCCGAGATCCGGCGATGGCTCTCCGAGATATAGGACGCGCCATGCCTCGCGCCGTCAGCGAATATGACGATATCCAGGCCATACTCCGCACCGGTTTTGGCTCGCTCGAAGAAGCAAGTTTTCTCCTGCTGCGGATCGCCAATGCAGGCAAGGCAAAAGCCTGGCTTTCCGCTGTCGCCGGAGAGCCGGGCGCGGAAAAACTCTCCTACCATGTCACGACTGCCAAACACAGCAAGGACCAGCATCAGGACCAGGCGCTGCAGATCGCATTCACTGCGCCAGGCCTTTCGAAGCTTGGGATGCCTGCGGATTGTTTCCCGGAAGATGCCAATCAAGGGCCTGCAAGCGACCGGATTCATACCTTCTCCCGCGAATTCTATATCGGATTGGCGGGCAAGGAGGCCGAGAAACGCGGGCGTCCGCGCCGCCTTGGCGACATCGGCAAAAACGCGCCCAGCGAATGGGACTGGGGCAGGCCCGCGACACAAACGCTGAAAAGCGGCTTCCAACCTCGGGCGGGGGGTGAGACTGCGGAGCGCTTTCCTGAAGTCCTCCTCTTGCTCTACGCCAAACAAGGCTACCTTGCCGCGTTTGAGCAAATCGTGATCGCGGACATTGCGTTGGGCTTCGAGGTCATTCGAAGTCTTCGCGCGGCCGATGCCACTATCGCCGAGGAAGCAAGCAAATTGCGCCACGAGCCTTTTGGATTCGCCGATGGGATCAGTCAGCCGGTGATCGATTGGGATGGGGCACGAAAGCCCGGAACCCGGGCCGATCTCGATTATGGCAATTTGATCTCTGCCGGCGAATTTTTGCTCGGCTATCAAAACGAATATGGCCAATATACCAGGCGGCCCTTGATCGATCCCGGGCTCGACCCGCAGAACATTCTTCCCCCGGCCGAGGATTTTCCACAAAAACGCGATCTTGGGCGCAACGGGACCTATCTCGTGCTCCGGCATCTCGAGCAAGACGTCCATGGCTTCTGGCGTTTCGTACATGAGAAATCGCCCGAGGACGGCGGTATAAATCTCGCCGAGGCGATGGTTGGCCGGCACTATTCCGCCGGAAGCCCGCTCGTGCCGGTGTCTTTGGCGCCAATTCGCGGCGTCGGTCCAAAGGCCGCCGATCTACAGCGCAATAATTTCACCTTTGCCGCCGATCCAGACGGGCTTGCTTGCCCGTTCGGCGCGCATATCCGGCGCGCGAATCCCCGCAACAGCGACATGCCGGGCGGAGCCGGCCAGAGCCTCTTCTCTTCGTTGCTGCGCACGCTCGGAATTGAACGGGCCGGGCCGCGCGAGGACTTGCTGTCCTCGAGCCGGTTTCACCGGATCATCCGGCGCGGGCGTCCCTATGGCGCTCACATCGATCGCCAGGATGCGGTGAAAGATGCGCAGCCCGGGTTTTCGAGCGGCATCTACTTCCTCGCCCTCAATGCGAACATTTCGCGACAGTTCGAATTTATCCAGAACGCGTGGGTCGTTAGCAGCAAGTTCAACGGGCTTGACCGCGAATCCGACCCTTTGCTCGGAAATCGCGAACCGACGCCGTTTGGCGAGCCGACGAATGAGTTCACTTTGCCGCAGGCTTCCGGGCTTACCAAAAGGCTGTGCGGCCTGCCGCAATTCATCACCGTGCGCGGCGGCGCTTATTTCTTTTTGCCGGGAATCCGGGCGTTGCGCTATATCGCGCGGCTGAACCCAGGCGCTTAGGTGTTCGGCTGCCGTCCGCAGCGGGGCGCCTCCCTTTCATCTCGATGAAGCCTGCTTCGGCGTCTCGCCGTTGAGCCTTAGGGGATGGGTGAGTCGTTTGAATGAGGTAGCGAAAATGCCGCACAAGGCCGGCTGCCCAGGCAACCGAGATCCATGCGCGGTGTTATCGTTGTCGCCAAGCCAAATTTTCGTGGCAAGCTCGGCCGAGCTGTGAATGTCGAGAGTCTGGTAAAGCTTTTTGGCGAGGCTTGCGACCGAGGAGAGCTCGATGCCAAGCGCATCGGCGATCTGCGGTTTCGATTTGCCCATAGCGAGCTGGATGCCGACCTTCATTTGCGCCGGTGTCGCGCCGCTCTCGCGCAAGATGCGGGCCGCATGCGCTAGCGCATGCTCGCGCAACTCGACCGTCACCGCGATAAGGCAGCTTGTTGGGTCCTTCGCAACGTCTGCGGGGATTGTGTCGGCTGGTGTGAGCCATTTCGCTTCGAGCGTGACGACGCCATAAGGAGTCGAAATCTGCGTCCGGGGTGGCTCGCCCCGACTTCCGTTTGTGGCGGCAAGGATCCGCAGGAAAAGTTTTAGGATTGGCGCAGGCAGACTGTCCCGGG
>JBPYDY010000376.1:0-2937 GCA_051986155.1 Methylocella sp. | reverse complement strand
TCGCCGGATCATCCCAACTCGTAATCTCCCCGAGAAAAATCTTTGCGAGAGTCGGGCCGTCGAGGACAAGTTCGCCTGGCTTTATACCTTCGATATTCACTACCGGAACAACTCCGCCCGTGACCGTGGGAAACTGAACGAGGCCAGCCTCCTTTAGCTCTGCGGGCTTCAGCGGCATATCCGAAGCACCAAATGTCACGGTTTTGGCCTTGATCTGCTTGATGCCGCCGCCTGAGCCAATCGATTGATAGTTGAGGCCAATGCCGGTCTCCTTTTTGTAGGCGTCTGCCCATTTTGCATAGAGCGGATAAGGGAAGGTCGCGCCAGCCCCAGAAATATCGGCTGCGGCCGCTGGAAGCACGGGCAGAAGGCTTAAGATGGCAAGCGCCGTTCGCAGACCGGAAAAAGTCATTTCATGCCTTGCCTTTCATTGCCGGCAGGACCGCAAGCGGCGCTGCGCGAAACCGCCACGAACTAGGGCCGGCAGACAGCCTCAATCGCCGCAAAAGCCGGGCTGACCCTAACCCTTTACCAGCCTATTAGCTGTCAATGAGGCCCGTATGAAAGTTAGATGACAGTTTGATGACAGGATGGTTCCCGGCACTGATACCGCTCCTGCATCAGCCCAGATGCAACGGAAGCGTTACGCTAAAAGTCGCCCCGTGCCCGAGTTTTGAGTCGAAGCCGAGCCTCCCGCGATGGCGCGCGACGATGTGTTTTACGATTGCCAACCCAAGCCCGGTGCCGCCCTTGGCGCGGCTCTGACCGGCGTCTACCTGGTAGAACCGTTCGGTTAACCGCGGCAGATGTTCCGGGGCAATGCCGGGGCCATAGTCGCGGACGGTCACGACGCATTGGCGCGCTTCGGCGGCCAGTGAGATTTCGACCTGCCGGTCGACGCATCGAGGGTCGGAGGCGCCATATTTGATGGCATTCTCGATCAGGTTCTCGGCGACCCGGATCAGCTCGTCGCGGTCACCCGTGACGACCGCCTCGCCGGGAACGTCAAGGATAAGCCGGACGTCATTCTCGGCGGCCATGGGAGCCAAGGTATCGGCAATATGGCGGAGAATTGCGACCATATCCACCGGTGCTTGCGGGCGCAGATGCAAATTCTGCTCGATCCGCGACAAGGAGAGAAGGTCATCGACGAGACGCGCCATGCGCCGCGCCTGGTCGCGCATGATCGGGAGGAATTTTTCTCTCGCCGCCTTATCGTCGCGCGCGGGTCCCTGAAGCGTCTCGACAAAGCCGAGAAGCGAGGCGAGAGGGGTCCGCAGCTCGTGGCTCGCATTGGCGACGAAATCGACCCGCATCCGCTCGACGCGGCGCACCTCGCTGAGATCGCGCATGGTCAAGATCAGCGTGCGCTCGAACAGCGTACCATTCATTGGAGCCGCATGGACCTCAAAAAATCTTTCAACGGGGACGCGTTCGAGCCAACTCACGCGTTCCGGAACGCCGGAAGCGCGGGCCCGCTTGACCGCATCGAGCACGTCGGGCGCCCGCAGACCCCGCGCCAGCAGATCGTCGAGCCGCAAGGCGGGGAAGAAATCTTTGGCCGGCGCATTTAGCGCAAAGACGCGATCAGCCGCATCGATGGCCACGACCGCCTCGGGCAGGGCATCGATAAGCCTGCGGAGGAGCAACCGGTCGCGATCGAGCCCTTCGACTTCCATACCGGTCCTAAAATTCAACCGACAGCGTTATGAACATGCGTACGCGGTGATATCAAGTCTCAGATTGATGTCGGGCCAATGACGCCGCCATGAGGTCGAGCATTTTAGCGGCGAAGCAAGGTCGCCGTTCCCCTCAAGGTTTATCCTGAGAAACTATCGCTCTCAGTGCCGTTAAGGATCGAAGAAACCGGCGGGAATTTGCGCCGCGAGGCGTTCGCCCGCGGTTTCCCCGAGCCGCACCGCGTCGCTCATAGGCCCGGAGACCTCCGTCGCTAAGAACTGCGAGCCATCCGGTTTGAGCACGATGGCGTGAAAGGCGAGCCTGTCTCCTTCGATCCGCGCATGCGCGCCGATCGGCGTCTTGCAGGAACCGCCGAGGATATTCAGAAAGGCGCGCTCCGCGGAAAGGGCGATTGCCGTGGCCGCATCGCAAACTGGCGCCAAAAACGCCCGCGCCACGCTGTCGCTCTGGCGGATGGTGACGGCAATTGCGCCCTGGCCCGGCGCCGGGACAAATTCACGCAGATCGAGCACAGCGGTCGCTTCGGATTCGAGACCAAGGCGCTTGAGGCCTGCAAGCGCAAGCAAAGTGGCAGCAACCTCGCCGCGCGCGACTTTCGCGAGACGTGTCTCGACATTGCCGCGCAGAAGCGCGATCTGAAGGTCGGGACGCAGCCGCTTGACCATGGCGCCACGCCGCAACGAAGCGGTTCCGACAACGCCTCCCGCTGGAAGCTTGAGCGGGTGCGGGGCATGCGGCGAAATCCAGGCGTCACGCACATCCTCGCGCCGCAAATAGCCGGCGATTTCTATTCCGGCGGGAAGAATTGCCGGCAAATCCTTGGCGGAATGCACGGCGGCCTCAATATCGCCTTTGAGCAGGGCAAGATCGAGCTCCTTGGTAAAAAGCCCCTTGCCGCCGGCTTCGCTCAAAGGCAGATTGAGGAGCGTATCGCCGCTGGTCTTGATGGCAACGATCTCGACGAAATTTGTTTGCGGCCCATGGGCCCACTGGAGGCCGCGGACGAGCTCGCGCGCCTGGGTGAGCGCCAGCGGGCTGCTGCGCGTGCCGATCCTGAACCGGGCGGCCGAATGCGATCGCGAATCGGGGAGAGCTGGCACATTCCCTCTTTGGTGCATTGGTTCTATGGTTTCGACAACTAACGCGGTGCGCGGCGAATGCCAATCCGCCGCGAGTCCGCAGCGAAGGGCTTAGGCCAAGACGATGCGGGTGCTCGGCATTGAAACAACCTGCGAC
>JBPYDY010000375.1:0-3289 GCA_051986155.1 Methylocella sp. | reverse complement strand
GTTGCTCCGTTGCACTGGATGTTTGTGTTCTTTGGCTGGTTCTCGCTCGCGGTCTTCGGCGTCGTGCTGCAGATCCATGGGCGCCTGATGGAGCTTGCCCAGGGGCACGAGGACCTCGTCGGACTCGCGGCAACTCCAGCCGAATAGGTCACACATGGCTTGAGCCCTGACGGAGCCCGCCTCAGGCTCGGAACCGCCAGAGCTCAGCGTTGGAGCGAGAGCTCCAGGGAGGAACGCCTCTTTACTGTTAGGATTAAGGCCGACCGAGAGCCAATTTGTTAATCCGCCGCCGGAAATTCCGGAAATTCTGTCCGGCTCAAAAGGCGGATGAACTCGGAGCCAACCTGAGAGCTTCTTCCCCCGCTTGCAGACTCGAGCGGGGGTTTTTTTGTCTGAAGATTCGAGTCGAGCGGAGGCTAAAGGAAATCAACAAAGTTTGAAGGCGTGGAGATTAGGCAATAACCTTTGATTATGTACCTTGGCACATATTTACAATGATGGTTTTAGGCAGAGCGTGAACAATCGCTGCGATGGAGCTTCATCAGATCAGGCATTTCATTGCCGTTGCCGAGGCTGGCGGCTTTACCAAGGGCGCAGAGCGGGCCGCGGTGTCGCAGCCGGCGATCTCGACAAGCATCGCCAAACTGGAGGCCGAACTTCACGTCAAATTGCTCGACAGGCGGCATTCGCCCGTCGTGCCAACGGCGGCAGGAGCCCGTTTGCTCGAAGCCGGCAAGAGCATTCTCCAGACATGCAATGCGGTGAAATTGGAGCTTAACGATATTGCCGCACCGAAACTGCTTAGAATTGGTGTGTTGCAGTCTCTCTCCAACTTCCAAGTGTCCAATCTTTTGGGGTCTTTCCGGCGCGCCCATTCCCACATAGCGATGGAGGTTTCTGACGGATCCAGCGAACAATTGATCGAATTGCTTGCCGAATGGAAGCTCGACGCGGTGTTCACCACTCTGGACGAGGGAACCCCGAAGTTCGCCAGCCGGATCCTGTTCAAGCAGCCCTATGTGTTGGCAGTTCCTCTAGATCATCGCTTTGCCGGCCGGAAATGCGTGATGCTTGCCGAGCTCGAGGATGAGCCATTTATTGTCCGGACCGGCTGCGACACCTTTCAAGATGCAAGCAACGCGCTCGTCTCGCGCGGGTTTAGGATAAGAGTTGTTTATAAGACGGCTCAATTAGACCGGACATTGGCTCTGGTCGCCGCGGGTGTGGGTATTTCGTTCATTCCAGCCTGGCGGCTTGGGACGCCGGGCGTGAAGCAGGTCCAAGTGCCTGACTTAGGCTTCTTCCGAGCGGTGGGACTCCTCTGGCCGCCTGAACGGGAAGACGGCTATCTCAAGCAATTTATCGCATTTGCCGAGCGCCATTGCGCGCGCCATAGTCGCGTAGACGACCGCCGGCGTCGTAACGCCTCGCTTGGCACCATGGCAGCCCACGGCTAAACGCCCGCCAGGCCCGCTACCTTCTGATCCGATTAGCCTCGATTGACGCCACTCCTTGGATTCATTCCGGCAGGAGACCGCGGGCGCGACATTCTTTGGCAAGGGCGCTGTGATGGAAGCCGTAGGAAAAATAAATGAGAAGTCCGAGGCCCATCCAAAGGATGAACAAAAGCCACGCGGCAGCGGGAAGCTTCGACAATAGCCATACCGAAAAGCCTATTCCCGCAAGCGGGACAAAGGGCACAAACGGCGTGCGAAACACGCGGCGCGCTCCGGGCTTTGTCTGCCGCAATACGATAACCGCAAAGCAAATGACAACAAAGGCCGAAAGCGTGCCAATATTGACGAATTGGGCGATCTCCTTGATCGGGAAGAAGCCGGCAACCAATGCAGTGAGCACGCCGGCAATGAGCGTCGGGCGGTGAGGCGTCCGATAGCGCGGATGCACCTTGGAGAACCATGCCGGCAGGAGCCCATCCCGGCTCATCGCAAACCAGATGCGTGAGCAGCCTAGCAAGAAGGCAAGCATGACGCTGACGATACCGGCCACGGCGGCCACGGATACGGCGAGGGTGACCCAAGGCAGGCCAATCGCAGTGAAAGCAGAGGCGACGGGCGCGGCATTGTTCAATGCGTCGAAATGCACGATACCGGTCAACACCAGAGAGATTGCTATATAGAGCACGAGCGCGATACTGAGCGACAGCAAAACAGCACGCGGAATCTGATGCTGCGGATCTTGCGCTTCCTCGGCCGCGGTCGTGAGCGTATCGTAGCCGAAGACGGCAAAGAACACGACCGCCGCTCCCTCAGCCATGCCGGCAAATCCAAAAGGCATGAAAGGGTGCCAATTGGCGGTGCGGACATAAGGCAGGCCGGCGGCGATAACAAGGATCACCGCTGCTATCTTAATGACCACCATCGCCGCGTTAAAGCGCGCGCCCCACTCGATGCGTAAGGTCAGGAGCCCCGCAACCGCAAGGCTTCCGAGCATAGCCGTGAGATCAAGAAGGTGACCCGCGCCGGTTCCTCTCGCGCCCATCGCCCATTCCGGGAGGCTGACGCCAAATATGCCAAGCAAGACCTGCAGATAGCCAGACCAGCCGATCGACACGACGGCAACAACCAGCGCATATTCGAGCAGCAAGTCCCAGCCGATGACCCAGGCGACAATCTCGCCGAGCGCCGCATATCCATAGGTATAGGCGCTGCCCGCGGCTGGAATCATCCCGGCGAATTCGGCATAGCAAAGGGCAGCGGCCGCGCTTGCGATGCCAGCAATCACGAAGGAGAGCGACACGGCCGGGCCCGCCTGGGTCGCGGCCACAACGCCCGTGAGCACAAAGATGCCGGCACCGATGATCCCGCCGAGCCCAATAGCGGTGAGCTGCCAGAGGCCGAGCACGCGGCGGAACTGCCCTTGTTGGCTGGTCTCGGATTGCAATTGCTCGACCGGCTTGGTGCGCAGGAGCGCCTGGAGAGATTTGGATTTCCACGGCAGCTGCATTGTACGCGCCTTCCGCCTCCTCGGGCGACGCCCATTCGCACCTGCGCGTGATGTTAGCACATAATGACCGCGGCGGCGGCACTTCAAGCCTTGCCTATTGTTATAAAAGCTGACCGCGCTCTGCTGTTAATCTTCATCTCGCTGATTGCCCAACTGCGCCTCGCGCAAATCGAGTTCGCGCTCGATCTGCCGCCGTGCTTCGTCGGTGAGCTTGCCAGCGCAGAAAAGCTCATCGGTCCGCTGCCGCTCGGCGCCGATCACCAAGAGTTCGATTTCGGCGTGCAGGTCGGCAAGCCCCTTATGCCGATCGATGCCCTCTCTGTCC
>JBPYDY010000374.1:0-3427 GCA_051986155.1 Methylocella sp. | reverse complement strand
GGGGTGAAAGAGTTCCAAAACTGATTGACCACTAGGCCGTCGAACGTTGGCACGTTCTCCCGAGGAATGTTTCGCTGAGGTCGATTGTTCGGCGCATACAACCACCCGAGCACGTTGTCGAATGAGCGGTTTTCCAGCATGAGAACCACAATGTGTTTAATCTCGTCCCGGTCTGAGAGGCAGCGCCCGGGCAAGCGACCAGACTTCAGCGCGAGCCGTTAGGCCGCATCAAAAAGGCAATGCTACGCCGTATGAAAGGCTACTCGATACCTTCGTGATGCCGCCGATGCGTAGCCGCAATGATAGCCCACCCCCGAGCTATTCATTGCCTCAGCCGTCCATTCGTCGACGAGCGTTAACTGCTGGAGACGCCTCAACGGGCCAGAATCGCAAGCAGGAGCAGCGCAACGATATTGGTGATCTTGATCGCCGGATTAACGGCGGGACCGGCGGTGTCTTTGTAAGGGTCCCCGACCGTATCGCCCGTGACGGAGGCCTTATGCGCCTCGCCGCCCTTAAAATGCTTGACGCCCTGCTTGTCGACGAAACCGTCCTCGAAACTTTTCTTGGCATTGTCCCAGGCGCCGCCGCCCGAGGTCATCGACACCGCCACAAAGAGCCCATTGACGATGACGCCAAGGAGCGAGGCGCCAAGCGCCGCGAAGGCCGAGGCTTTGGAGCCTGAAATCATAAGCGTGCCAAAATAAACGATGAATGGCGCAAGCACGGGCAGAAGCGAAGGGATGATCATTTCCTTGATCGCGGCTTTCGTCAGCATATCGACAGCGCGGCCATAGTCTGGACGCTCCGTGCCTTGCATGATTCCGGGTTTGTCGCGGAACTGGCGCCTGACCTCCAGTACGACCGAGCCCGCCGCGCGGCCAACCGCCGTCATTGCAATGCCGCCAAAGAGATAGGGAATCATGCCGCCAAAAATCAGCCCGGCCACGACATAAGGATTGGATATGTCGAAGGAGACCGCGCCCATGCCTTTAAAATATGGAGAGACGTCGGGACTCGAGGCAAAAAATTCGAGATCATGGCTATAGGCGTTGAAGAGCACCAATGCGCCAAGCCCGGCCGAGCCGATCGCATAACCCTTAGTCACGGCCTTGGTTGTGTTGCCGACCGCGTCGAGCGCATCCGTCACGCGGCGGACTTCTTTGGGCAACCCTGCCATCTCGGCAATGCCGCCGGCGTTATCTGTGACCGGCCCAAAGGCATCAAGCGCAACGATCATTCCCGCAAGGCCGAGCATTGTGGTCACCGCAATCGCCGTGCCGAAGAGACCGGCAAACTCGCTCGTCACGATGATACCGCCAATGATGACGAGAGCGGGCAGCGCAGTCGATTCGAGCGAGACCGCAAGCCCTTGGATGACATTGGTGCCATGCCCAGTAATTGAGGCCTGGGCGATCGAATTGACAGGACGCTTGGCCGTGGCGGTGTAATATTCGGTGATGCGGACGATGAGGCCTGTCACGATAAGGCCGATGATACCGCAGATAAAAAGAGAAAAGCCGCTTACGGAAGCGCCGTTTGCCGTGCCGATCGTTCCCCACCCGACGGTCAAGGTGGTCGCGACGGCAAGGCCCGCGATCGACAAGACTCCGGCGGCGATCAGCCCGCGATAAAGCGCGCCCATGACCGAATTGTTCGCGCCGAGCTTGACGAAAAAGGTGCCAGCGATGGAGGTGACGATACAGGCCGCGCAGATCGCCAGCGGATAGAGCATGGCGGCGACAAGCACGGTCTGGCCGGTAAAAAAGATCGCGGCGAGCACCATTGTGGCGACGACCGTCACCGCGTAGGTCTCAAAGAGGTCGGCGGCCATGCCGGCGCAATCGCCGACATTGTCGCCGACATTATCGGCGATGGTCGCGGGATTGCGCGGATCGTCCTCTGGGATTCCCGCCTCAATCTTGCCCACGAGATCGGCGCCGACATCGGCACCCTTCGTAAAAATGCCGCCGCCAAGACGGGCAAAGATGGAGATGAGAGAGGCGCCGAAACCAAGCGCGACCAGGGCATCGATTGTTTCCCGGCTGTTTGGCTCGTGCCCCAGAGGTCCGGTCAAAACGTAGAAATAGACCGCAACGCCGAGCAGGGCGAGGCCCGCGACCAAGAGCCCGGTGACCGCGCCTGCCATGAAGGAAATATCAAGCCCCACGGCAAGCGACTTCGTGGCGGCCTGAGCGGTGCGGACATTGGCGCGGACCGAAACATTCATGCCAATGAACCCGGCGGATCCAGAGAGCACCGCGCCAATCATAAATCCCGCCGCAATCGTCCAGGAAACAAGGAAGCCAAACGCGGCAAAAATGACAAGGCCGACCGCGGCAATAGTCGTATACTGGCGTTTCAAATAGGCCTGCGCGCCTTCGCGGATGGCGCCCGCGATTTCCTGCATGCGGGGAGAACCGGCGTCTGCGGCCAAAAGTTTTGTCGATGTTACAACACCATAGACCACGGATAAAAGACCGGCGAAAATCACCGCCCAAATTGCGTACATGTTTTGTACCTACGATTGTTTTTAGGATAGAATGCAGGCTGAGGCTTGCTGCTTTGCACCCGCCTATACGATTTCGCCGCAGTGCGCAATCGCGGTGTTTGGCGGACATTTGGGTCCCGGCTCAGTCCTGACCAAAAGGGGCGAACCGAGCGCTTGAGAAGAAAATCAACTTCCGCACTCCGGGCCAGTAGCTCGGCCTGGGCGCCGTTACGCATTGTTATCCGAGCTGGCATAGCGAACCCGGCAAGGGTCCGGCATTACTTTTCCCCAAGCTCCGCGAGCTGGGCGGCGAACCAGGCGAGATCTTGCTTCCACACGGCATTCTCCAGCGACAGTTTTGTCAGCCGCGCCATAATCGCCTTTCCCTGGCGCAAATAATCGCGCGCCTTTGTCTCATCGCCGGATCGCTTATGCACATCGGCGAGCTTTGAAAAGCTCACCGCAAGATCGTGCCGCCAATCCGTGTTGGCCGCATCCGACGCCGCAAGACGCTCGGAAATCTCAAGGCCCGTGCGATAGGATTTGAGCGCCTCCGTCAAGATTGCCCTGGCTCACCAGAACGTCGCCGACACGGTCATAGGAAACGGAAAGATCGCGCTGCCAATCCGTGTTGGTCGCATCCGACGCCGCAAGACGCTCGGAAATCTCAAGGCCCGCGCGATAGGATTTGAGCGCCTCGGCAAGATTGCCCTGACTCACGAGAACGTCGCCGACACGGTCATAGGAAACGGAAAGATCGCGCTCGTTTTTATTTCTCCGCGCTGCCGCCCCTCCAGCCCGAAAGGCTTTTGCAGCCTCATGCAATGACCCTGTCATCCGCCATATGTCGCCTAGATCGATCCAGCTCCAGACGTCATGCGGGTCGAGTCGCACCACTTCATCTAAGCTCTTCTTCGCGCCATCGTAATCGAAAGA
>JBPYDY010000373.1:0-3448 GCA_051986155.1 Methylocella sp. | reverse complement strand
AAGGGAATAAGCGTTGCGCAACTTGCTATCGCCTGGGTACTTGCGCAGGGCGATGACATTGTGACGCTCGTGGGTGCCCGCACGCGCGAGCGGCTAACCGAGGCGCTCGGCGCGCTCAACTTCGAACTGAGTACGGAAGATTTGGCCGAGATCGTGAAAGCCGTGCCACCGGATTCCGCGGCGGGCGAGCGCTACGACGCCCATCAGATGCGCATTCTCGACAGCGAAAAAGGGAACTGAGTCGTAGCCGCCTGGCGCGGAAGCCGCAGCATCTGCTACACACTTCCCTCCATTCCTTCGAGATCCGTGATCATTTCTTCGATCATCTTGAGGCCGATCTGCCAGAAGGAGGGATCGCGCGCGTCAAGCCCAAATGGCGCGAGCAGCTCGGAATGATGTTTTGTTCCGCCAGCCGCCAGCATCGAAAGATAACGCTCGGCAAAGCCTTCGCGTGCGCCTTGATAGACGCCATAGAGCGAATTGACCAGGCAGTCGCCAAACGCATAGGCGTAAACGTAGAAGGGCGAATGGACGAAATGCGGGATATACGCCCAATAGGCCTCGTAGTCGGCGTCAAATTCGATCGCAGGCCCAAGACTCTCTGCCTGTTCGCCGACCCACAATTCGCAAATCCGAGCCGCCGTGAGCTCGCCGTTGCGCCGCTCGATATGGACCTTGCGCTCGAAGGAATAAAATGCGATCTGCCGCACTACCGTGTTCAGCATGTCCTCGACTTTGGCGGCAAGCATGGCGCGGCGCTGCGCGATATTCGCCGTGCGCAACAAAAGCGCGCGAAAGGTCAGCATCTCACCAAACACCGAGGCCGTTTCGGCAAGAGTCAACGGTGTCGGAGCCATGAGCGCGCCATTGGGGCCTGCCAGAACCTGATGCACGCCGTGACCCAGCTCATGTGCAAGAGTCATGATGTCGCGCGGCTTGCCCTGATAATTCATAAGCACATAGGGATGCACGGAAGGCACCGCCGGATGCGCGAAGGCGCCGGGCTGTTTGCCTGGCTTTACCGGCGCATCGATCCAACGCTCATCGAAGAAGCGGCGGGCGATGTTGGACATTTTAGGCGAGAAGGCGCCGTAAGCATCGAGCACGATGTCGCGCGCATCTTCCCACTGATAGGTTTTGGTCGGCACCCGCGGCAGCGGCGCGTTGCGGTCCCAGTGTTTGAGGGCCGTCTTGCCGAACCACCCGGCCTTAAGCCTGTAGTAGCGATGGGACAGGCGCGGATAGGCAGAGCGCACGGCATTGACGAGCGCATCGACCACCTCGCGCTCGACCCTGTTGGCGAGGTTCCTTGAATCCGCCACATCCTGAAAACCGCGCCAGCGGTCCGAAATCTCCTTGTCCTTGGCCAGAGTGTTGGTGACCAGCGCAAAAATGCGCAGATTAGCCTTGAGTACCGCGCCGAAAGCAGTTGCCGCCTTTTCCCGCGTCTTCGCGTCCGGGTCCTGCATCAGATTGAGAACGGGCTCGATCGCGAGATCCTGGCCATCGATCCGAAAACGCAGACTCGAAATCGTTTCGTCGAAGAGGCGGTTCCAGGCGCCATAGCCGGTGATCGATTTTTCGTGAAACAATTGCTCGAGCCTGTCCTCGAGTTGATAGGGCTTGCCCTTTCTTACATCCTCGAGCCACGGCTGGTAACGCTTGAGCGGCCCTGCCGCGAGCTTAGTTGCGAGATCGTCGTCGAGCCGGTTCAATTCGAGTTCGAAAAACAAAAGGTCGGAGGAAGCGGAGGTGACCTTTTCCTGCGCGTCGCCAAAAAATTTTGTCCGCTCCGCGTCGGTCGTATCCTCGGAATAGATGAGGCTCGCATAGGCCATGATGCGGCCTAGCAGCTCTTCCAATGCTTCGTAACGCTTGATCGCCTCTAAAAGCCCCGCGCCAGAGGCGTTTTTCGCGAGAGCGTCGAGCTTGCCCTTATAGGTTACGTTAAAGCTTCTGCATTCCGAGGCCGCCTTGACGAGATCCTCCGCAAAAGCGCGCGAATCCATCGCCGGATAAAGGTCCTTCAGATTCCATTCCGGCAACTTGCCGAGGTTTGCCTGTGGCCTCAGCTGTGCGGCAGCTTTTGGTCTGGAACGAAAGATACCGAGGGATTTTTTACCCAACGCGCGCGGCATGGGAAGACTCACTCAACATACTCGGGCAACAGCACATAGCGAAGCCTTGCATCGCAATCAATTGGGGATAGTGACATATTTTGTGAAGGGAACCGAAAGACCGGCTCCGGCGTGCTTTTCGTGGCGGCAGCGAGCCAGCTATCCCGGCGGCAAGCCCTATGGCAGTCCTCTTGCCCGCCCCTAGAGCGGATCGACGGCAGGCCTCGTGCGCCGCGCCGCCACTGCCTAGGCACTTTTGGCAAGGAAGGCGGACCATGGGGGGTGCTGTTGAAATGCTGATACCAAGCATCACTCAACGTGTTTGCAAAGGTGAATCGCCGCGTTTACCAGAATCATGGCATGATATAGTGCGCTTTACGCCGTGATCGATATTTGCGGCAGGGGGCGAAGCTAGAAATGACGGGCAGAACTTTTCTTTTGAATTTCATCGCTAAGGCGCCGGGCGCGGATTGGTTGCGCCGCAGAGGTCTGTTCAGAAAATTTGTTATTTCGTTTGTCGGCCTGGTCGTCTTCGTTCTCGCAGTGAATGGCGCCGTCGAAACCTGGTTTTTATATCGCGAGACGAAGGCGGCGGTTGTTGGCGTCGAAACCGAGCGGGCCGTGGCGACCGCACTTCGGATCGATCAAGCGTGATATCGCAAATAGACCCGAACATATCGTTTACTTGCAGAATCAACTCCCACAGCGCACCTTGTGTTACTACCGCTAACCTCTCCGCCACCAACATAGGGAACTACGGCCAATTCGGCCTCGGCGTCATCACCATCATACCGAACACCGGCTGGCTCGACTATTTGCGCGCCGACTACCGGACCGGAGATCATATCGACGGCTGGAGCATGAATGGCGGCATTCGCTACCAATTGAACCCGTCTCACCCGGTCATCACCGGCCGCAGCGCCGAAATCCTTGGCGCTCCGATTGCGCCTGCCGCCTATAATTGGACGGGCTTCTATCTTGGGCCACAGCTCGGCGCCGATTGGGGCTATACAAATTGGACATTCGACGGCGCTTTCGGCACGAAGACCTATCCGCGCTTCGGCGGCGTCCTCCCCGGCGGCCAAATTGGCTACAACTATCAGTATGATAAATGGGTCTTCGAGATCGAAGGCACTGCTGGCTGGACCAATGCCCATGGCGCCAGCCCCTGTGCGAATGCCCCGGGTGATCCCTTCTCAGCCTCTTTCTTGTTAACGTGCGAAATCAAAGTGAATTCGCTTTATACCGTGACGGGCAGGATCGGCTACGCCTATTGGGACCGGGTCTTGTGGTATGGCAAAGCCGGCTTGGCGATCGGCGAAGTCAAGGCG
>JBPYDY010000372.1:0-5418 GCA_051986155.1 Methylocella sp. | reverse complement strand
ACGGCCTCTTTCGGCCCGCCAACCATCATGCAATAGCCGCGCTCCAATCCCCATACGCCGCCGGAGGTTCCGACATCGACATAGGCGATGTTTTTCGTAGCCAGCGTTTTCGCGCGCCTGATGTCGTCCTTATAAAACGAATTGCCGCCATCGATCAGAACGTCTGCAGCGCCAAGCAAGCCGCTTACCGACGTAACCATCCCCTCCGTGATCGCGCCCGCGCGTAGCATGAGCCAAACGGCGCGGGGCGGATCGAGCTTCCTAACGAGACCGGCAATATCTGTGGCCGGCGTCATTCCTTCGGCTGCGAGTTCTTCGACCGGCTTCGGAGTCCTGTTGTAGACGACGCAATTGTGGCCCGCGCGATGAAGCCGCCGCGCTATATTGGCCCCCATCCGGCCGAGACCGATGATGCCGAGCTGCATCCAATACCTCGTTCTATGTGGACTTGGATCCTTACTCTATAACGAAGCGCCATGACAAACCATAGCATGCGGTCCGGCGTGGCGGCTCGAGCAATAACGCGCGCGGCTCTGATCTGCGCCGCAGTTCTGGCGGCCTCGCCCGCGCCGGCAGCGATGGCGGCGCCTGCCGGGGCAGGCGGAATGATCAGTGAAGGGGCGCTGCCTTGGCCGTTCGCCCTTCCCTTCGCAGGGATGCTGCTGTCGATTGCTCTTGGACCGCTCGTGGTCAAGGAATGGTGGCACATCCACTATGAGAAGGCGGCGGCCTTTTGGGCTGGCCTCACTCTCATCGGTCTTTGCGTGACCGCTGGCCCATCCGCAGCTGCGAGAGACTTCGTGCACTGCATGGCGGTCGAATATCTGCCGTTCATCCTCATGCTTTTTGCCTTCTATACCGCGGCAGGAGGCGTCGTTATCGAGGGCAGGCTCAAGGGCACGTCGCTCGTTAACACCAGCGTCCTTGCGGCCGGCACGCTCGCCGCCAGTATCATCGGAACAACCGCGGCCTCGATGATCCTGATCCGGCCGCTTCTTCGCGCCAATAGCGCACGCAAGCACACCGCGCATATCGTGGTTTTCCTTATCTTTCTGGTTTCGAACATTGGCGGGGTGCTGACGCCACTCGGCAACCCGCCGCTGTTTTTGGGATATTTGCACGGCGTCGATTTCTTTTGGCCCGCGCGCAACTTGTGGCCGCAGACCTTACTTGCGGCTGGTGTCTTGCTCGCCATCTTCTTTCTTCTCGACTCGTATTTTTATCGGCGGGAAAATAGACCTCTTCCTGGCCGAGCAACCGCCGCGAAACTCAAAATCACCGGTCTTGCCAATCTGGCGCTGATCGGCTTTGCTGTCTCTGCCACCGCCGCAAGCGGTTTCTGGCGCCCGGGTATCGCCCTTGAAGTCCTTGGAACAAGAATTGAGCTTCAGAATTTGGTTCGCGAGTTTGCCATGATTTTCGTGGGCTGTGCCTCGCTTTTGGTGACGAAACCAGGGCTTCGCTTGGCAACCGGGTTCGATTGGGAGCCGATCCGGGAAGTCGCGATCCTTTTTGCCGGCATTTTTATTTGCATCATTCCGGTGATGGCGATGCTTCATGCCGGCACGAGTGGCCCCTTTTGCGCCCGTCATCGGCCTCCTGGCCCGCGCGGACGGAACGCCGAACAGCGCGGTCTATTTCTGGACGACAGGGGTTCTCTCCTCGTTCCTCGACAATGCGCCGACTTACCTTGTTTTTTTTGAGCTCGCAGGCGGAGACCCCTCGGTGCTGATGGGTCCGCTCGCCAAAACCTTGGCGGCGATCTCGCTCGGCGCGGTATTTATGGGCGCGAATACTTATATCGGCAATGCGCCAAATTTTATGGTTTATGCGATCGCACGCCGCGCGGGGACGAATGCGCCCGGTTTCTTTGTTACATGCTCTGGTCGGCTGGAATTCTGCTCCCGGTTGCGGCCATCACCTTTCTGTTCCTAACCTAGGCCAGATGCAAAGCAGAATTTGCCAACAGCAAATAGCTCAAATATCAAAGTCTCTTGCAACAAGGCCGCATGTTGTGCCAGCAAACCCTCGACTGCTTACGCCCGAAAAACGCGGCGAAGACGCGGAGGCGTCGCTTCGTCCGCTGGCGCTATCCGATTTCACCGGCCAGGAAGCGCTCCGCAATAATCTCAAAGTCTTCATCGAGGCGGCAAAAGCCCGCCGCGAGGCGCTCGATCATGTGCTCTTCGTCGGCCCGCCCGGCCTCGGCAAGACGACGCTTGCCCAGATCGTTGCGCGCGAGCTTGGCGCCGCCTTCCATGCGACCTCGGGGCCGGTGATCGCCAAGGCGGGCGATCTCGCGGCCCAGCTCACCGGACTCGATGAGCGCGATGTGCTGTTCATCGACGAGATTCACCGCCTCAACCCGGCAATCGAGGAGATCCTCTATCCTGCGATGGAGGATTTCGAGCTCGATCTTATGGTCGGCGAGGGACCCGGCGCGCGGTCCATAAAGCTCCCTCTAAAACGCTTTACGCTGATTGGCGCAACGACGCGAGCCGGCCTTTTGACGACGCCGCTGCGCGACCGTTTTGGCATACCTTTGAGGCTCGAGTTTTATACGGTCGAGGAGCTCGAAAAAATCGTCCGCCGTAACGCGCGCGTGCTTGGCACTGGCATTTCGGACGATGGCGCCAATGAAATCGCGCGCCGGGCGCGCGGCACGCCGCGCATTGCCGGACGCCTTTTGCGCAGGGTGCGCGATTTTGCGGCCGTCGACGACGCGGCGGAAATTACCAGAGACATCGCTGACAGGGCGCTGCGGCTCCTCGACGTCGACACAATCGGGCTCGATACGATGGACCGGCGCTATCTCGGCGCCATCGCGGTCTCCTTCGGCGGTGGCCCGGCCGGCATCGAGACCATCGCCGCGGCGCTCTCCGAGCCGCGCGATGCAATCGAAGACATCATCGAGCCTTTTCTGATCCAGCGCGGCTTTGTGCTGCGCACCCCGCGCGGCAGGGTGCTGACCGCGCATGCCTTTCGCCATTTGGGGCTGCCAGAGCCCGCACGGGAAAGGTTGCAGCTCGGGCTCTTTGCCGAGGATGAGGCAGAAGAGCGGGGCTAGCTTGTGCCAGCCCTTACATGGTTAACGGCCCGGCAGAAACGTCAGCGTAACCGCTTGCCGGGCGGCCGTAATCTCTGGTTAAGGTGCAAAGCTACTCCGCATGGCTCGCGCATGCTTGTTGCGCTAGATCGAAACCCAAGCGAACGCTAAAAAACCCGCATGCTGAAACTGCTTAAGAATCCCGTACCCCAAGACCACCGCCAATCCGAGACGGCGCTTCTTATTGCCCGAGGCACGAGGCGGATGTTGCGGCGGCTGAATTTTTCGACCCTTACCGAACTGCCGCTCCTCTCCGGGCGGCGTGCCGATATCGTCGCGCTCTCAAACAACGGCTCGATTTTCATTGTCGAAGTCAAATCCTCGGTCGCCGATTTCCGCTCCGACACCAAATGGCGGGACTATCGCGCCCATTGCGACCGGTTTTACTTTGCGATCCCGGAGAGCGTACCGGCCGACCTCATGCCGCACGACGCTGGCCTCATCCTTGCCGACGCCTATGGCGCCGACATCGTGCGGTCTGCCCCGGAACATCCGATGGCCGCCGCGACCCGCCGCGCAATGCTTTTGCGCTTTGCACATGCCGCGGCCCTCCGCCTGCAGCGCTTGACCGATCCCGAGCCGAATGCTTAGTGCCAGCCAGCGCTAACGGCGCAGCAAAACCGCAAAAGGAGACTCTTGCTTGCTTGCCTTTCCGTCAGACTCTGCCGCTTCGAAAACGGCTCCGGGCTTGCGCGGATAAGGATCGAGATTGAGCAGCAGAAATTCCGCCGCGAGCGCGCCAAGATCAATTTGCCCATTCACAATTGGATCGGGTGGATCGCCCCGCCCCGCAGACGGCTCCAGAAGGCTGCCGGAAGGTGCAAACTCCACGTCGATATCCGCCGCGATTTCGCTCTCGAATGGCTCAAGACTCACGACGCAAATCTGGGTCACCCGGGCCTTAAGCTTGCCGCATGCACCATATCTCCCGCGGCCCTCCTTGCGCACATAAAAATCGGCTTCAAAAGATTCGACCGAGGCAACCCCGCATTGCACGGCAAGCGCCGCGCGTACGGCCTTGCTCGCACAAATTTTAACATCAAGGCCGTTATCCGGGACGGTCTCGACGGCAAGCATATGCGAGAAGCGTCCGGTTTCGGGCTTGGCGCGGGCCGGCCGAAGTTGTGGACGGCTGTCGTGCTTAAATCGCATCACGGTCATCTCTAAAAATGCTTAGAGCATGATCGTGCCGGAGTTGTAAGACGCCTCACGAAAAGATTATTGCAGGGTGCCATCAAAGCGTTGCGTTAGGGTCCGGAAAGGTTATTCCGGCGGCGAAAAAATCTCCGAGTGCGGCTTTGTCCAAGGCCGCGGCGGCCGCTTTGACATAACGCGCGAGGCGGTCCGGATCGCCATGGCCCCCGTAAACATTGCGGCGAAGTGCGGCCGAAAGCCCTTGTGGATCGCCTTTAAGCGCCTGGTCGTAGGCGGCGGCACGCCCGAGAAAAGCGGCGGCAAAGGTTTTCATCTGTCGCGGCACGCTCAAGTCTCCGGCGCCCCTTTCCCGCAAAGCGGCATCAAAGGAGCGGAAAATTGCATCGGCGAGATCCTGTGCCACTTCGGGACCGGGCGGCGGAAGGCGGTTCAGGCGGTGCAGGGCGAGGGCCGCGTGAAGAGTAAGCGCTTCGAAGCGGCCGTTGACGCTGTCTTCGATGCCATATTCTGTAAAAAGCGCTGGGCGCCGGGCGGCGGCCACGATCTCGCCGGAAAGCCGGTCAATCAATGCCCGATTGGGGGTGGGCCGGAAGAGGCTGAACATGATCCTGCCCTATTCTTGAGGCCGTTTTCCGGCAAGGGGGCACGCGGGCGCCGTCAGCGGTCTCTATGGGTCACACGGCCAAGCCCGAGTGCCGGCATTGGCGGAATTGCGAAAGTCTTAGGAAATGGGGTTTTCGAAAGTGCGGCGCGAGGGTTACCTTCTGCTCGGTCCGAAAAAAATGGCTATCGTTGCGGCCGCCGCGCTTTCGCTTAGCGGCTGCCTTGGCTATGACGGCCAAATCATTCACGGCTATCAGCTTGACCCAAAGGCAGCCGAGCAAGTCAAGGCCGGGGATTCGGCAGAACATATTTTGGTGCTGCTGGGAACGCCAACCACGACGTCCACTGTCGGCGGCGATGCCTGGTATTACATGACCCAAATCACCAATCGAAGCCTGCAATTCATCCACCCGAAGGTCACCGACCAGCGCGTCTTCGCGGTCTATTTCACCAAGGACAAAAAGGTTGAGCGAATCGCCAATTATGGCATGGAGGATGGCAAAGTCATCGATTTCGTGTCGCGCACCACGCCGACCGCGGGCGCAGAGTCGACC
>JBPYDY010000371.1:0-18857 GCA_051986155.1 Methylocella sp. | reverse complement strand
ACATCATAGGCGCCCCCATAGGCCTTGCGGGTGATGACGGTGACCTTCGGGACCGTCGCCTCGCCATAGGCAAAGAGCAGTTTTGCGCCATGCTTTATGAGGCCGCCATATTCCTGCGCGGTTCCGGGAAGAAATCCCGGCACGTCGACAAAGGTGACGATCGGGACATTGAAACAATCGCAAAAACGCACGAAGCGGGCGGCCTTGCGCGAAGCATCGGAATCGAGCGTGCCTGCAAGCACCATGGGCTGATTGGCGACAAAGCCGACCGTGCGCCCTTCCATGCGCCCAAAGCCCACCACAATATTTTGCGCGAAAGCCTCGCCGATCTCGAAAAAATCCCCTTCATCGACGGTCTTGGCGATGAGCTCTTTGATGTCATAGGGCTTTGTGGGATCCTCCGGGGCGAGCGAGTCGAGCGAAGGTTCCACGCGCGCAGGATCGTCAAAACTCGGCCATTCGGGGACGCCGCTCACATTGGACAAGGGGAGGAAATCGATGAACCGGCGCAATTGCAACAGGGCTTCGACGTCGTTCTCATAGGCTCCGTCGGCAATCGCGCTTTTGATGGTGTGGACGGAGGCGCCGCCAAGTTCTTCGGCGCTCACGATCTCGTTGGTCACCGCCCTCACGACATCCGGGCCAGTGACGAACATATAGCTCGTGTCCTTGACCATAAAGATGAAGTCGGTAAGCGCCGGTGAATAGACATCACCCCCTGCGCAAGGGCCCATGATCAGGGAAATCTGCGGGATGACGCCCGATGCTAGGACATTGCGCTCAAACACTTCGCCATAGCCGGCAAGCGCGGCGACGCCCTCCTGGATGCGGGCGCCGCCCGCATCGAAAAGCCCAATGACCGGCGCGCGATTGTTGAGCGCCATGTCCTGGATCTTGGCGATCTTTTGCGCGTGGGTCTCGGAAAGCGAGCCACCGAAGACGGTAAAGTCCTTGGCGTAAACATAGACGAGCCGCCCGTTGACCGTCCCAAAGCCGGTAATCACGCCGTCACCCGGCGCACGGCGAAGGTTCATGTCGAATTCGATGGCGCGGTGTTCGACGAACATGCCGAACTCTTCGAATGAGCGTTCGTCGGTCAAAAGCTCGATTCTTTCCCGCGCGGTGAGCTTTCCGCGCTTGTGCTGGGCCTCGATCCGTTGCGCGCCGCCAGCCGCAAGGGCCTTTGCCCGGCGCGCGGCAAGCCGTTCAAAAGCGGGTTTCACGCGCCATCCTCGTCGCTGTTGACAGCGTTAAAGAGCCGGGCCGCAGCGGCGAATTCACGCCATTGGTTCTCGCGGCGCGCGCGCGCCTCGGCATCCTCGCCCCAGGCCGCAATCTCAAAATCTTCGTCAACATTCGCAGCACGCCAGGCGGCCTGAGGCGAGAGATCACCAAGCGCGACGCCAAGAGCGATCAGCACCGATCCCGTGAGCGTCGTCATGACATGGAGCGAAGCAAGCGCAAATGGCGCGGCGGCGCCGCTAGCGGCTATCCGCCCAACCGCCTCCGCAACAGCCGCGCGCGAAGCCGACTGCTGCTCGACGAACATCACGCTCTCCGCGCAAACAAAAATCGCACCAAGGTTTCTGCGTGCAAAGGCAAGGACTGGATCCCATGCGGCAGCTTGGGCTTCCGCAAGCTTCTTTGGCCCCTCCGCGCGGTAACAAACGAGGTCCGTCCCCGCATATTTGGCAATTTCTTCGGCCACTGTTTCGAGATTGCCGGCAACCCCGTCAATCGCCGAATTGGCGATGCGAGTCATTGGCATTGAGGCAGGGTCGATCCATTCGATCTGCGCCGCCCATTCCGCGGCAATCGCCTCTGCCGCGGCAAGCGATGGCAACGCCAAGGGCTTGCCTTTCGGGGTCCTGTCGGGCCTCCCGTCGAGCAGGAGGACAAAAGCCCGATCCCGCGCTTCGGCCCGCGCTTCTTTGTAGAAGCGCCTTGGCAGCGCATTGTTAAGCTTTTGCCTCACCAGAGCGATGGGATCGGCGGGGCTAGCCTGCTGATCGGGTTGCCCGTAAGCTGCGCCGGGAGAAGGACCTTTGAACATTTGGCTCCTTTATCACACACCGCATTGGCGCACCATTTTGATGGCGCTGCGCGGGCAGGCGCTCCGGCAAGGGTTGCGCCGCAAATATGTCTATGTTAGGTGACGCCTGCCTTCGGGGTGGGCCGCATTCGAAGCCTATCGACGCGGCACTCCGGTTTCGGCCCGAATTTCGATCATTGTGGCTCGCGCTGCGAGAAGCCGGATTTGGGATGAACGGCTTTTCGAGCTTTAGAGACATTGGGGATTTCGCTTTGGCAGCGAACGTAACAGGTGTGTCTGGCATGGCGGGCCGCTACGCCCAGGCGCTCTTTGCCCTCGGGGAGGAGACCGGGGCTACCGATAAGATAGCAGCCGACCTTGCTTCCTTCCAGGAACTCGCGGCTGCAAGCGCCGATTTGCAGCGTTTCATCAAGAGCCCCGTCTTTTCGGCCGAAGAACAGATGCGGGCGCTTGATGCCATTCTCGCCCAGGCCGGGATAACGGGCATTGCTGCCAATTTCCTCAAGCTCGTGACGGCAAAACGCCGGCTTTTCGCAATTCTCGACATGATCCGCGATTTCAATCTGCTTAACGACGCGCGGAAAGGCATCACCCGGGCAAGCGTGACGGTCGCAGAGCCTCTAAAGCCGGAGCATGCCGAGGCGTTGCGTTCTGCGTTATCCGATGTTGCCGGCGGTGGCGAGGTTGAAGTTGCGATCAAGGTCGAACCTTCGATCATCGGCGGCCTAATCGTCAAGCTCGGCTCCCGGATGGTAGATAGCTCGCTTAAAACCAAACTCAACTCGATTGGTGTACGCATGAAAGAGGCCGGCTAATGGAGATCCGTGCGGCGGAAATTTCCGCGATCCTAAAAAACGAGATCGCGAACTTCGGCAACGAAGCGGAAGTCACCGAGGTGGGACAGGTCCTCTCCGTGGGGGACGGCATCGCCCGCGTCTACGGGCTCGACACCGTGCAGGCAGGCGAAATGGTCGAGTTCGAGAACGGCGTGCGGGGCATGGCGCTTAACCTCGAGAGCGACAATGTCGGCATCGTCATTTTCGGTTCCGACCGCGACATCAAGGAAGGCCAGACGGTCAAGCGGACGGGCGCGATCGTCGATGTCCCAGTTGGCAAGGAATTGCTTGGCCGCGTTGTCGACGCGCTTGGTAATCCGATCGACGGCAGGGGTCCGATCCATACCGAGGGGCGCGCCCGCGTCGACGTCAAGGCGCCGGGAATCATCCCGCGCAAATCCGTGCATGAGCCGATGGCGACCGGTCTCAAGGCGATCGATGCGCTGATCCCGATCGGACGCGGCCAGCGCGAGTTGATCATCGGCGACCGCCAAACCGGCAAGACTGCCCTCGCGCTCGACACCATTCTCAATCAAAAAGTGGTAAACGAAAGCGGCGACGAAAAAATCAAACTCTATTGCGTCTATGTCGCAGTTGGCCAGAAACGCTCGACCGTGGTGCAATTCGTGAAAATCTTGGAAGAGCAAGGCGCCCTGCCCTATTCGGTTGTCGTTGCGGCAACAGCCTCCGATCCGGCGCCAATGCAATATCTCGCGCCATTTGCGGGCTGCGCCATGGGAGAATATTTTCGCGACAGCGGCATGCACGCGCTGATGGTCTACGACGACCTCTCGAAGCAAGCGGTCGCCTACCGCCAGATGTCGCTTCTGCTGCGAAGGCCGCCGGGCCGAGAGGCTTATCCGGGCGACGTATTTTATCTCCATTCGCGGCTGCTCGAACGTGCGGCAAAGCTCAACGAGGAACATGGCGGGGGCTCGCTCACCGCTCTGCCGGTGATCGAAACGCAGGCCAACGACGTCTCGGCCTATATTCCGACCAATGTGATTTCGATCACCGACGGCCAGATTTTCCTCGAGACGGATCTCTTCTATCAAGGCATTAGGCCAGCCGTAAATGTCGGCCTCTCGGTGTCGCGCGTCGGCTCCTCGGCGCAAACCAAGGCGATGAAGAGAGTCGCTGGCAGGATCAAGGGCGAACTCGCGCAGTATCGCGAGATGGCGGCGTTCGCGCAGTTTGGCTCAGATCTCGATGCGACAACCCAGCGTCTACTCGCCCGCGGATCGAGGCTCACCGAGCTTTTGAAGCAGGCGCAGTTTTCTCCTTTGAAGATGGAAGAGCAGGTGTGCGTAATCTACGCCGGGGTCAACGGCTATCTCGATCCGTTTCCGGTGGATCGGGTGCGTGCTTTCGAGGACGGACTCCTTGCCCTTTTGCGGGCGAGCCACGCGCCCCTTCTTGAGACGATCGCGAGCACACGGGATCTGTCCGATGAAACCAGCGCCAAACTCAAAGCGATTGTCGACGCCTATGCCAAGAACTTCGCTTGAGCATGAACTAACCCGGTGCAAGCAAAGCGGATAGATCATGCCGTCGTTGAAGGATCTGCGCAACCGCATTGCCTCCGTCAAGGCGACGCAAAAGATCACCAAAGCCATGCAGATGGTTGCGGCGGCAAAGCTGCGCCGCGCGCAAACCGCGGCCGAACAAGCGCGGCCCCATGCCGAAAGGATGGCGCGCGTATTGGCAAATCTTGCGGCTTCGATTGGGACCACAGGCAGCGTCCCCGCGCTCCTCAATGGCGGTGGGCGTGACGCCACCCATCTTCTCGTCGTCTGCACCGCAGAACGGGGGCTTTGCGGCGCCTTCAACTCGTCGATCGCGCGGCTTGCGCGCGACAACGCGCTTTCGCTTCAGGCCCAGGGCAAGACGATAAAGATTCTTTGTGTCGGAAAGAAAGGCTACGACATTCTGCGCCGGCAATTTGGACGGCAGATCATTGAACCCGAGCCGGATTGCAAATATGTCGATTTGCGCCCCTTTCGCAGCATCGGAATCGAAAACGCCGAAACCATCGGCCGCAAGATCGTCTCCTTGCATGCAGCAAATGAATTCGACGTCTGCACCTTGTTTTATGCCCAATTTAAATCGGTGATTTCGCAGATACCGACCGTGCAGCAGATCATCCCCGTTGTTCTTCCGGAGCTTGGCCAAGAGGCGGCGCCGGGAGCGGCTTATGAATATGAGCCGGACGAGGACGAGATTCTCGCGTCGCTCCTGCCGCGCAATATCTCGATCCAGGTCCTGAGGGCCCTGCTCGAAAATGCCGCCTCAGAGCAGGGCGCGAGGATGAGCGCGATGGACAGCGCCTCGCGCAATGCCGGTGAAATGATCCGCAAGCAGACGCTCCAATACAACCGCTCGCGCCAGGCGATGATCACCAAGGAATTGATCGAAATCATCTCCGGCGCCGAGGCGCTGTAACCCGCTCAGCAATCAAGAGGACAGAGAATGGCCGACGCCGCACCCAACATGCCAACGGGCCGCATCACTCAGGTCATCGGCGCCGTTGTCGATGTGAAATTCGATGGACAACTGCCCGAAATTTTGAATGCGCTAGAAACCGACAATCGCGGCAACCGCCTCGTCCTTGAGGTCGCCCAGCACCTCGGCGAAAATTCGGTGCGCTGCGTGGCGATGGATACGTCCGAAGGGCTCGTGCGCGGCCAAGCGGTTGCCGACACCGGAGGCCCAATCACGGTCCCGGTCGGCGAGGAGTGCCTTGGCCGGATCATTAATGTGATCGGCGAGCCGGTGGACGAACTCGGTCCGCTTGGGGCAAAAGCACGGCGCGCGATTCACCAACCTGCCCCATCTTATTCCGAGCAATCGACCGAAGCGCACATTCTTGTAACCGGCATCAAGGTCGTCGATCTCCTCGCGCCTTATGCAAAGGGCGGCAAGGTCGGGCTCTTCGGCGGCGCCGGGGTCGGCAAGACGGTTATCATTATGGAACTCATCAATAATATCGCCAAGGCGCATGGCGGTTATTCGGTGTTCGCCGGCGTTGGCGAACGCACGCGCGAGGGCAATGATCTTTACCATGAGATGATCGAATCCAAGGTCAATGTGGATCCGCACAAACATGGCGGCTCCGCCAAGGGCTCGAAATGCGCCCTTGTTTATGGCCAGATGAACGAGCCGCCGGGAGCCCGCGCCCGTGTGGGTCTCGCCGGCCTCACGGTCGCCGAAGAATTCCGCAACCAGGGCCAGGACGTGCTGTTCTTCGTCGACAATATCTTCCGTTTCACCCAGGCGGGTTCGGAGGTGTCGGCGCTCCTTGGCCGCATTCCTTCCGCCGTCGGCTATCAGCCGACGCTGGCAACGGACATGGGCGCTTTGCAGGAGCGGATTACCACCACTACCAAAGGATCGATCACCTCCGTGCAAGCGATTTATGTGCCGGCCGATGATCTGACCGACCCCGCGCCCGCGACGTCCTTCGCGCATCTCGACGCCACGACGGTGCTGTCGCGCGCCATTGCCGAAAAGGGAATTTACCCGGCGGTCGATCCTCTCGATTCGACCTCGCGCATGTTGTCGCCTCTTATCGTCGGGGAGGAGCATTATGCCGTCGCGCGCCAGGTCCAGCAGATCCTCCAGCGGTATAAGGCGCTGCAAGATATCATCGCCATTCTTGGCATGGACGAGCTCTCCGAGGAAGATAAGCTGACGGTCGCCCGGGCGCGGAAGATCGAACGCTTCCTCTCGCAACCCTTCCATGTCGCCGAAGTGTTCACGGGTTCGCCCGGTAAGTTTGTGCCGCTTACCGACACGATCAAGGGGTTTAAGGGGCTCGCCGAAGGCAATTACGATCATCTGCCTGAAGCGGCTTTCTACATGGTTGGCACCATCGAAGAAGCGGTCGAAAAGGCGCAAAGACTTGCAGCCGAGGCGGCCTGACTTAGGCGGCACATCAGGGCTTGAGCGATGGCATCCTTTCACTTTGAGCTCGTTGCGCCCGAAAAACTTATTTTTTCCGGCGAAGTCGAATCCGTGGTTGTACCCGGAACGGAAGGCGAATTTACCGTGCTCAAGGATCATGCGCCAGTCATCTCCGCACTGCGGCCCGGTGTGGTCGTGATCGGGCAAGGGGGTAGTGCAACGCAGCGGCTTTATGTACGCGGCGGCTTTGCCGAAGTTGCACCTTCGGGCCTTACAATCCTCGCCGACCTAGCGCTACCTTTAGAACAAGTCGACGCGGCAAAGCTCGATGCCGAAATTGCGAGTTTTGACGAGGAACAGGCGCGCGCGCGCGGCGATGAGGCGCGGCGCATTGCAACCGAAAGGCGCGATCAGCTGCGCGAGTTAAAGTCCGTGCTTAAGATTTGAGCTGCGCCGGACCTTTGAAAAAATTCCAAATCAGTGTAGCGGCTGTATGAGGCTGACCGTTACTATCCGCAAACGGCGGCGTGGTTCCGGTGTGGCCGTCGCGCTTAGGGGCATCGGCGAGAACAGCATCGCTAAGGGTTAAGATGTATATGTTCAGCGCGAGTTTCAGAGCACCAAAAAACGCGAGTCTGAAAATGGCGGCAAGCCCCAGTCTGAGCATCTGCATTGGCGGTCTCCACTGCCGCCGCATACCCGTCTAATCGTGGCCGGCTGATGGACCCCTGCGGATACGGATATGGGGAGCCCACCGCGATGTTACATCCCATCACGCGATGATTCTTACCACGGAAAGATTAACGATTATGTGACGAGCCACACATTCGGGTTGCGAGCAATTTCGCGTTGCAATTGCCTGGCCAAGGCAGGCTCGGCGTTGCGCGAGCAGAAAGATTTTTGCAACGCGATGTATTCTTGAAAATGCCCCTCGAGCGCCAACCATGCTGCTGCGCAAAGAAGAAAGCAGTGTTATTGCCATTCCTCAGCCGAGCCACGCGTGGCTATCCGGCCAACTCGCGCGCGCCTTTGGCAATGAACGCTTCGCCGCGCCGGCCCCGAAAGAGGACGTCTGCTTTGCCGCCGAGCAGCACGACATCGGCTGGCTTGGCTGGGAAAGGAGGCCGGAGCTCGATAGCGAAACCGGCCTGCCACAAGAGTTTTTCAGGCTGCCGCCGAATACGCACATTGCGATTTGGCGCGAAGGCGCGTGCCGCGCCGGCGTCTTCGGCCGCTACCCGGCGCTGTTGGTCTCGCTCCATGCCGATACGATCTACAGTCGCCATTTCGATTTTGCAAAGGCGAGGCCCGAGACCGAAAAAGCCGTGCGCGCGTTCCTCGATGGACAACGCCGCTTTCAAGAGCGAATGGCAGCTTCTCTGCGGGCAGATCCGCAAACCCGCAAATATGCTTCGCCTGAAAACGTTGAATGCAACCGGCTGCTAATTGCGGCCCTCGACAAGATGTCGCTTGAGATCTGCTGGGGATTGAAAACAAAGACCACGATTCCAGAAGTGCCAATAGCAGGCGGGGAATCAATCGAACTTGGCCTTTGGCCAGGCGGTGACGAAACTCTCGTCCTCGATCCGTGGCCTTTTGGTACAGAGACGGTCACCGTTCGTGCCGAGGGAAAGCGTCTGCGTGGACGCTTTTCTACGCAGCAGGAACTGCAGCGCGCGCTGGGAAAGGCCGATCCGGTTCTGGTGACTGCCACGCTATGCCCCGCTTGAACGCACCTGCTTAAAAAATGTTAAGATTGGTTTATCGAACGTTGGCCACGGATTCCCATGGCTCCCCCTCTGCTTCTGTTGCAAAACGTCTCGCTGACTCTCGGCGGCAAGCCATTACTGGAGGATGCCTCGCTTTCGGTTCTGCCGGGAGAAAGACTGTGCCTTGTCGGGTGCAATGGCTCAGGCAAAACGACGCTCCTCAAGATCGCCGCGGGCATCATTGAAGCTGGTGGCGGAACGAGGTTCGCGCAGCCCAGCACAAGATTATGCTATCTCCCGCAGGAGCCTGATCTTTTCGGTCATTCCACCACAAGGGATTACGTCGAATCGGCTTTTCCGCCCGATGTTGCCGCGCATCGTGCCGCGGCACTTATGAAGCAATTGGGGCTAAGTGGCGAAGAGGTGCCAGCGCGGCTTTCCGGCGGCGAAGTGCGGCGCGCCGCGCTTGCCCGCGCGCTCGCGCCAGAGCCGGATGTTTTGCTCCTCGACGAGCCGACAAATCATCTTGATCTTCCTGCGATCGAATGGTTGGAGACCGAACTCAAAACCAGCCGGGCGGCACTCGTCATCGTCAGTCACGACCGGATGTTTTTGAGCAATCTTGCCGAAAGAACGGTGTGGCTCGATTGCGGCCGCACCCGCCCTTTCGGGGGCGGGTTTTCGCAATTCGAGGAATGGCGCGACGTTTCTCTGGACGAAGAAGAACGTGCCGCGCATAAATTCGATCGCAAGATCGCCGCTGAGGAATATTGGCTGCGTTACGGTGTTACCGCGCGCCGCAAGCGCAATCAGAAGCGCCTCGAAGGCCTTGCGGCGATGCGCGCGGAGCGCCGCCAGCGGATCGATTTTGCTAAACTCAAACTCGGGGCGGCAGAAGCAAATCTTTCTGGCCAGCTCGTGATTGAAGCCAAGAAGGTAACAAAGGCGTTTGGCGCGCGCGAAATCGTCAAGAACTTTTCGATCCGCGTTCTGCGCGGGGATCGAATTGGCATCGTTGGCGCCAATGGTGCCGGCAAAACGACCCTAATCCGGCTGCTGACGGGATTGCTCGCCCCAGACCAAGGGACGGTCGGGCGCGGCGCCAATGTTTTTATGGCAGCCCTCGACCAGGACCGCGCGAGCCTCAGCAGCGCAACAGTCTTAAAAGACGCGCTCACAGGCGGCGGCAGCGATTTCCTCGAAATTAATGGCGAGCGCAGACATGTCGCCGGATATTTGAAGGACTTCTTGTTCGGCCCCGAGCAGGCGCGCACACCGGTTGCGCGTCTCTCAGGCGGAGAGCGAGGGCGGTTGATGCTCGCACGGGCACTCGCTACGCCGTCCAATCTTCTCGTCCTCGACGAGCCGACCAATGATCTCGACCTCGAAACACTCGATCTTCTACAGGAATTGCTGGCAAGCTACAGAGGAACGCTTCTGATCGTCAGTCACGACCGGGATTTTCTCGACCGCGTCGCAACGTCGGTGCTGATTGCGGAGGGCGCCGGGTCTTGGATCGAATATGCCGGCGGTTATTCGGATATGGTCAAGCAACGCGGCGCAGCGGTAGGCGCGCCGCTGAATTCGTCCGCGACTGAGCAGACTAAACCGAAGCCGGCCGCCGTTCGGCAGCAACCAAAGCCAGCGGCCAAACGCCGCCTCAGCTTTAACGAACAGCATGCGCTCGCTGCGCTGCCGGCACGCATCGAGGCGTTGCGCTCCCTCAGGGAAAAGCTCCACGCTCTGCTCGGCGACGCTGGGCTTTATGCGCGCGACCCAGGACAATTCGCAAAGGCCACCGCAGCTCTTTCAAAAGCCGAGGCGGAACTCACCGCGGCCGAGGAGGAGTGGCTCCGGCTCGAGATGCTACGGGAGGAGACAGGGCGGCAATCGCCATGAATCAAGCGCCACCGCCGGCACGACAGGGGCTTGATGGCGGGAATGTGCTGTGCTCCAATCGCCCGGGGCTTGACATCGCTCCCCTCGGCCTTGCGGATAAACCGTGTCTGCCTTTCTCAAAGGTTTCCTCGTTCATTGCTTTACGGCAAGCGGCGCCGCTTTGGGGCTTGCCGCCCTCTTTTGCGCCGTCGACGGGCGGTTGACCGCAACGTTTGCCTTGCTTGGCGCCGCCCTCGTCATTGACGCTGTGGATGGCAGCCTTGCGCGGCGCCACAGAATCGAGGAAACGGTGCCCTTCATCGACGGCATCATTCTCGACCTCGTCGTCGATTTCCTCAACTATGTGGTGGTGCCGCTCACGGCCTTGTGGCGATCCGGTTTGCTCGATGCCCCGCTTGCTGGCGTCGTTTGCGCAATCGTATGCGCGGCCTCAGCGCTATATTTCGCCGACCGGCGGATGAAGACACATGACCGTTGGTTTCGGGGCTTTCCGGCGCTTTGGAATGTTCTTATCTTTTATCTGCTGGTGCTGCGGCCGGGGCCCCTTGTCAGCTTGCTCGTCATCGTTTTTGCCGCGGGTATGATGTTCGCGCCCATCGTCTGTGTCCACCCGCTGCGGGTGAAAAAACTGCGCCTCGTGACGTTAATGGGGACGGGCGTCTGGACCGCCGCTGCGATCGCGGCACTCGATCAGGGGCTATCGCAGGCCGGTCTCATCACCAAGGCCGTGCTCATCGCAGTCGCCGTGTATTATGTCGTCTTGCCGCTGTTTCGTAATATTTGACCCCGTTTCGTAAGGGAGTGATCCCATGCCAGGCAACGAACTAAGCCACGCCGCGAGCCCCTATCTCTTGCAGCATGCACAAAACCCCGTGCATTGGCGGATGTGGGGTGCTCAAGCGCTGAGCGAAGCCCAGGCGCTCAACAAGCCGATATTGCTCTCGATCGGCTATGCCGCCTGTCACTGGTGCCACGTAATGGCACACGAGAGTTTTGAGGACGAAGCAACAGCATCGATGATGAACGAGCTTTTCGTCAACATCAAAGTCGACCGGGAGGAGCGGCCCGACATCGATCATATCTATATGTCGGCGCTGCACGCTCTTGGCGAGCAGGGCGGCTGGCCGTTGACCATGTTTTTGACGCCCGAGGGGGAGCCATTTTGGGGCGGCACTTATTTTCCCAAAACCGCCCGCTATGGCAGGCCGTCCTTTGTCAGCTTGCTGAAAGCCGTAGCCGAGGCATTTCATCGCGATCCAAACCAAATCGGGCAAAACGCAGGCTTCATTCGCGGCGAGCTTTCGAAACCGTTAGCGGAGGGCGGCGGCGCGCTAACCATAGAGCAGATTGACTCATTCGCAGCCAAGGCCGCTCGCCTCATCGATCCGGTACATGGAGGCGTGCGCGGCGCGCCCAAATTCCCGAACGCGCCCATACTTGAATTGCTTTGGCGCGCGGGCGCGCGGACCAGAGACCCATCCTACCGGGCGCTCGTGAAGGTGACGCTAAGCAAAATGTCGCAGGGCGGCATCTATGATCATCTCGGTGGCGGCTATGCGCGTTATTCGACGGACGAGCGCTGGCTCGTCCCGCATTTCGAAAAAATGCTCTATGACAATGCGCAAATCCTCGAACTTTTGGCGCTTTGTCACCACGAGTTCGGCGACGCGCTTTTCCGCGCTTGCGCATCGGAAACCGTGGCCGGGCTCAAGCGCGAAATGACAAACGAGCATGGTGCATTTTGCGCGAGCCTCGATGCCGATAGCGAAGGTGTCGAAGGTAAGTTCTATGTCTGGACTTATGCCGAGCTCGAGGCCTTGCTCGGGGCCGGAGACGCAGCGTTTCTGGGTAAATTCTACGATGCCTCGCCAAACGGCAATTGGGAAGATGAGGCGCATGGCAGAAGCTGCATCATTCTAAACCGCCTCAAGGCGCCGGCGCCGACCAAAGAGGAGGAATCGCGGCTCATTTCGTTACGCCAAAAGCTTCTTGCCACGCGCGAGCGCCGGATACGCCCCGGCCTCGACGACAAGATACTCGCCGACTGGAATGGGCTGATGATCGCGGCACTCGTTAATGCCGCGACGCTTTTAGGCGAGCGGGAGTGGATTTCCCTTGCCGCGCGCGCTTATGATTTTGTTGCAACGGCGATGCAGTTTTCCGGCGCTTCGGGCGACAAGAGGCTCGCCCATAGCTGGCGCGCGGGTGTTCTCGTTGCGCCAGGTCTCGCGCTTGACCATGCGGCGATGATCCGCGCCGCGCTTGCCTTGCATGAGGCGCGCAATTGGGAGCCGGAGACCGTGGCGCGCAACTATCTTGCCGACGCGATTGCTTGGGCGGAATCGCTTGAGGCCTTTCACAGGGATGCGCACAGCGGCCGCCTGAGCATGGCGGCAAGCGATGCGAGCGATGTGATCCTGAGGCTCGCGCCGACCGCGGATGACGCAATTCCCAATGCCCACCCCGTCTATTTGTCTGCGCTCATCCGGCTTTCAGTCCTAACCGGCGATCCGCGCTGGCTCGCGCGGGCAGACTCGCTCTTCGCAGCGCTCGGCGCCCCAGTGCAGAGCAATTTTCTCAGCCACGCGGGGATATTGAACGCGCTCGATTTCCGGCTCCGGGCCAAGGAGATCGTGACCGCAGGCCGCGAGCGAAAGGGCCTTTACCGGTCGGCGCTTGGAGTGCCTTTTGCCAGCCGGATCCTGCTCGATATCGGGCAGGAAGAAGACTTTCCGGCTGGCCACCCGGCCCGAGCCCAAGCCGAGCTCGCCGGGGAAGCGGCGGCTTTTGTTTGCGCTAACGAAACCTGTTCGTTGCCGCTCCGGGACAAAGAAACATTGCTTGACAAAATCGGTTATGTTTAGTTGGGCGCCGGAAGTGTTGACCCAACCCCGGAAAAGGGTCTTTTGGGATGGAGCATGTGCCCAGATGCTTGAAACCGTCAATTCTGTCATCGGTATGTTTACCAATATCGTTGACTATGCGTCACACATTATCTTGTTGATATTTCGCAATGTTTTGTTTTTTGGGTTTCTCGCTGCGCTAATTTGGGGGTTCTACAGACTGATCCTGAGGGCTGTCCGCTACCTTCGCGGAATGCGCGGCGAGGAGTTGGAGCACGGCAGACGCATCCCAAAGGAGAAATCTGATAGCTCGGCCTAAAGAGTTAATTTCGCAGCTCGCTGGAGCGCGTCGACGAATTGGCTGCCGCATTCGCAAGAACAAGCGCAGAGGCGACGCTTCCTGCGCAGCGAGACCCGGAAGCCTGACCATAGGGAGCGGCTTTTTCAGGGCTGCCATCAGCCTGACCAATGCGGTGAAGACTGGTCAGCAGATCAAAGCACGCAACCCCACACATGCCCGCGCGGAGTCGTGGACATGCTGAAGCGCCGCTGCGGGGCCATCACAAACATTGGCTCAGCGGATCAACACTGGTCCGCTGCACCTCTACCCTCTACCGTTTTCTTATTTCTGTGGAGGGTTGGTTTGGGCCCCAGGAGACTTGCCGCTTTCTGTGCCTGGGTGTCCCTCGACGGCCGGTGCGCCGCATTCCGGCTGCCCATGGGCTGAGGCTCACCCGTGGTTGTGTCGACGGCCCTTCGAGGGATTGACTAAGTTGCCAGCTCGCACTCGCTATTCGCGCTGATCTCGCTGAAGTTCGGCGGATTTCCCGAACTGTTCTTCCATCATTTCGTAATCTTGGGCCGAGATCTGAGGCAGGCGGCGGACAAAAGCAACCATGTCCCAAATCTGCTCATCTCGATGCGTGGTGCCAAATGCGGGCATTCCGGTCATCCTGATACCATTCTTGATAATCCAAAACAGCTGCGCATTGGTCCAATCCTTACCGGCTTCGGCGAGGTTCGGAGGTTGCGGCCGCAGGCCTTTGCTGATATCGGTGCGCTCTTTTCCCGGCGCGCCGTGACAAGTAACGCACATTCCGTCATAATGCTGAAATCCCATTTTTATCTGATCCTCGTCCCAGGTCCTGGGGGACTCCTTGCCCGCGCGCGCTTCTACCGAATCGCGCATAGTCGCGTTCAAAATGAAGCGTTCGATCGCCGTATCGGGCACGGTTGCAGCTACATCGTAGGCACCGCTGATTATCAATAGGTATGCAGCAAGTGCGGCTAGAATAAGCGCCGTAACAAAGCCAAAAACAAATCTCATGGCATGACCTTCTTCGATCCTCGTGGCTGCCGGCCTGGACGCCGTCGTCTGGGTCGAGCTGGAAGGAAAGCGAAGCCAACGCCGCTGCCGTGACAATCGTCAAAAGCACAGCTCGCATCAGCCGCTCCTCGTTGCCAACTAAGAGAGGTCCAAACGGTTCCGTCTTTCAATTCATTGTTGTCGTGGCAACCAAGAAGCAGGTGTAGCTTGGCACTGCATCAGCGCAAACCGCGTCGCGATGGCTAATTACTGGAACGAAAGCCAGCTTAAGTGGGTTGTTGTTGAGTTGTCACGCGGAAATACAAGCGATGGCAGAGCAAAAACAAGACCCCCCAAGATGGTCGGCGGAAGTGACAAGGCGTAGCGACGCTCTTGATCTTGAGCCACACATCTTTGCGAGCGATGACCCGGCCGAGATAGCGCGCTCGTTGAAAAGGTCGGCGGATCACAGCTACCGGCGCAAGTCTCCGCCATTCCGCTCGGCAATGTCGATGCTGACTTTCTACATCAATAGAGCTGGCAAGAACTTGAGCGCCGACCGGCGAAAAACGCTCGAGGCCGCCAAAACAGAGCTGCGCCGAGTCTTTGGCCGAAATGAAAAGTAATGCGCCATGTTCGTGACCGCAGAAGCTCGATGGTTTTATCAGGATGAACCGGTAAATCTGCATCGATGGTTTGGCGAGACGTCTCCATCTCCTGGCGGCGGCACGTTGCGGGTCGATGAATACCTTTCGCAGACAAATCAATCGGAGATGTCAGCCAAAATGCGGGGAGAAAGGCCGGGCCTGGAAATCAAGGGCCTTGTCGCCATTTGCCGAAGCGAGGCCGTGTCTTTTGCACCTTACGTCGAACTTTGGTGCAAATGGAGCCTCGAGCCATCTGGACTGAAAGTCACCAAAAAGGTGATCGTCCAAAAAACGAGGTGGCTTCGCACCTATGACACCACCCGCGCCAGCATTGCCGAAATCCCATTACAAACAAATGAAAAGCCATTGAACGGACAGCCTTTGCCGCACCAGGGCTGTAGTGTGGAACTTACTAAAATCCAGCTCACCGAGGATGCTAGGCAATGGTGGACCTTGGGCTTTGAAGCTTTCGGGGATTTGGACTCCGCGCCCGGCAATCTTCAAGTGACGGCACAGTTTCTAATCGCTCAGTCTATTCCGTTTCCAAGGTTTGGGGAATTTATGAACTACCCATTGTGGCTGGCTCGTATCAAATCGCAATAAAGAAAAAGGGAACACGGATAAATCGAACGAGTTTAAGGCCCGGGATGGACAGGCTGGCCATGAGCGGACAAACGGCATCATTCACGGCATCCATCGAACATAAGCTGTCGCCTACATGTCGAGGGCAACAGCTGGCAGAGTCACGGCTTGCTCAGATCGCCGATGACGCGGCGCATTGCCGGCGCTGCCCGCTTTACCGGAACGCGACGCAGACAGTATTCGGCGAAGGGCCGGTACATGCGCAATTCATGATGGTTGGCGAGCAGCCAGGCGATCAAGAAGACCTGGAAGGCCATCCCTTCGTCGGGCCGGTAGGCCGTGTTCTCGATCGGGCTTTAGAAAAGGCGGGGCGCGACCGCCGCTCGGTTTATCTTACGAATGCGGTAGAACATTTCAAGCATGAGCAGCGCGGCAAGCGGCGCCTTCACAAACGCCCGAACCGGGACGAGGTAGAAAAATGCCGTTGGTGGCTCGATAGAGAGTTGGCGCTGGTCAAGCCACGACGTTGTCATCGGCATTGGCGCGCTAGCGGCACGCACACTTATGGGCCGCACCGTCGTGCTTACGCGCGAGCGCGGCCGTCTGCTGCGCTGGGCCGACGGCCGCGCAGGCCTAGCCACCGTTCATCCGTCGGCGGCTTTACGCATGCCCGACGAGACTTCAAGGCAAAGCACGCTTTCCAGTCTCGTCCGGGATCTCCAAAAGGCTTGCCTTATCGCCGATAATTTGGAGGGTGCCGAAATGACGAGATCATATCCCCAGCTCTTGAGAGTTGGTGACGCACTGGATTAGCCTGGAACTCCTACATCGTGAGGGCGGGGCAAGATACTGCATATGGACAACGGTCAAGAATCCGAGCTCAAGTTTAACTTCGTGCCTGATGATCTGCAAAAGATCAAAGGCTTACCCTTGCTAAAAGATGCGCTGCGGCAGGCCAGTTATGAGCGGCTGGTTAGCACCTATTTCGATACGCCCGACAATTATCTTTGGAAGCACGGCGTGAGCCTGCGCATACGCCGCCGCGGCGAGCGGCTCATCCAAACTTTAAAGCAACAAAACGCGTCTGCATTGGACCGTGGCGAGTGGGAAGAGGAGGTCAGCCAAAACCTTCCAGATGCCGATGCCATTGCGAGAACACCGCTCGGCCCTTGGTTCAGGAAGCATCATGTGCGCGAACGTTTGAAGTCAAATTTCAAAGTCGATGTGGAGCGCCTCTCCACCACCCTCGACGTTGGGCCGTCTCGGATTGAAGCCGCAATTGATGAGGGTTCTGCCGAAGCAAACGGCACGTCGGCCGGGTTAAGCGAATTGGAGCTAGAATTGAAGGAGGGCCAAAAGCGAGATCTGTTTGAGCTTGCAGGCGTCTTTTCTCGGCATTGTCCTCTCCAGCTCAGTTTTATCAGCAAGGCGGAAGTTGGCTATCTCTTGGCCGAAGGCGCATGGGGCCGGTCCCTGAAGGCTACACAGCCGCAACTTGCCTCGGACATGAGCTGCGGAGAGGGATTCGAGGCCATTTGCCGCTGCTGTCTGCACGATTTTATGGTGAACACACGCGCCTTGGAGACGTCTGATAGGGTTGAGGCTATCCACAGAGGGCGTATCGCGATACGCCGGTTGCGAGCCGCGCTGCAATTATTCAGGACCGTGGCCGACGACGATGCCTATCCAAGTCTGGTTGACGAGCTCAAATGGATTTCGGATCTGTTTGGAGGGACGCGCGATCTCGATGTCTTTCAGGAACAGACGTTTTGGCCAGTAGCCGAGGATACAAGAGTCGTTGGCGGCAGGGAGCTTGCCGAATATATGGAGACCAAGCGCAATGCTGCACATAATTCGCTGAATACGGCGGTAAGGTCTGAACGCATGCGCGTGCTTCTCGTCGACTTGTTACGTTGGATAGCAGAGGGAAACTGGCGCTCCCGCACGGCGGCCAAAGCCCCGGGATCGATCGAAGGCTTTGTGCGCGCGGCGCTCAAAAGGCGACGCAAAACACTTGTCAAACAAGCCGCAAACCTCGCCGATCTCGATCCCAAAAGCCGCCATAAGATCCGGATCAGGGCAAAGAAGCTGCGCTATATGGCCGAATTTTTCAAAACTATGCCAAAGATTGCGGCCAAGCCTAAAGCTGTGAAACAGCTTCTTTGGTCTCTCGAAGAGCTGCAGGCGCGGCTTGGCATGATTCGTGATGAAGAGGCCAAGAGGGCATTCCTGCAACAACAGGTTCAAAATCTACCAGAAGATGCCAGCCATACTGCAGCCTTTGCTGCCGGAGTCCTCGCAGGAGCTTCGTGCAACTCTGGCCAAAACCTAAGAAAAAGCATCAAGGCCTATTCGGAACTGCGAAAGGCAAATCCATTTTAGTTATCTCTTGAATTCAAAGTGATCGGAAAGCGCCCTTCAACTCAATTCAGGTGAGACTGTGAGACCGCCGCGCGGGAGACACAAGACCGCCGGTGGTTTCCAAAAATGAGTGCCGCCCGGCAGCCCAGCGTCGGGCCGACATTTTTGTCGACCCGCATGGAACCTTTGTCGGCGGAAAACGCTCGCCGGGAGCACCGCGTATTTCCGCATTGAGATTGGCTTTGGCGCTGACTTCCACGATCTGTTCGAGGTCGCGGAACCTCAGGCCGGGGGTTCGAGTCCCTTCCGGTACGCCATTTAAAATCACCAACTTAGACAGGAAAAAGGAACTCACCGACGGGTTGGAGATAACGGCTGGCTATATGCATGGGTAACGCCAACCAGTCGCGAGCCGACCGATCACCCCATACCGCTCAAACACCGCCCTTCCCTCCAGCCTCGCCGCCCGGCTCCTCAAAAAAATCCGCAGCGCCATCGCGACATCTGCCAATAGCCACCCGAGTTTCCATCGCGCCCCCTTGCGCTCGTGGTCCATCTCGGCGATTTCCGCCCGAAAAGATGTTAAGCCGGTAAAAGCGGCGCATGTTCTGCGCCGGGTCGATGCGGTGAAGTTCAACCGGGCTCATCAATTCAACTCCCGCCGCCGCATGGATCGGGGGACGGGAACGCCATTCGGGAATGCCATTCTCGCGTAAAG
>JBPYDY010000370.1:0-4660 GCA_051986155.1 Methylocella sp. | reverse complement strand
AACACGTCGACAGTGATATGGGCGATCACGGGTAGGAATTTCGGACATTATTTTACCGAGCAGGGCGTCGACTGTGTGATTTCTGATCCTTCGCCTTTCCTCATGCTGCCCGGCCCTGCCACCATCGAAATTTGGCGAAGAAAATCTTAACGGAGAAAGCTTTCTTGGGCTAGGACGGCGTGGCCGTCTGCTAGCTAGCCGTGTACCGCGCGGATATCCGGTCCCAACCCCGATTTATGAGTACAGATTTATGAGTACAAATGTCTGTTTCGCCCCCGTGAGCAGCGCAATAGCAGACATCGCCGATTAGCCGGTTCGGGCCAAAAGCAAACATTAGGACGACCGAAGGTAATTTTGCCACCAACCCTCGGGCGCTGACGCGTCACCACGGCCGCGCCGCGGTATAACGCGATTTAACAAAAATTTTGGATATCCCCCGCCCCCAAAGCAACATACGTTGCCGATCGAAACCGTCGAGCGGAATTTCCTCGCAGCGATCGATCGGCTCGTGCGCGGGCGACGCCCTGGCCCCTAGCCCCCGGCACCCTTCAGTTGTGCCAAGTGTGCACTTGGCACAACTGCTCTTGTACATTGTACAAGTCCCGCTCCTGCCGCGCCAGATCGTCGTGGGATGGTGGCGGAATGACCGGGAGGTTGATTTAAGGGAGGTTCTAATGATCGATAATCTTGAGACCTTGCTTCAATCTGGCATAGGGCGCCCAGTGACTGTATATCTACTTACAGATGGCAGCACAGGAAGGACGGGTTCGTTAGAGAGGGTTGGCGTAGACTACCTTTTGATCCTCGACGATGCGTTGCGCGCATCGAACCTAATCCCCTTCAACGCCATCGCCATGATCGTACCGGCCCAGGCACTCTCCTGACCATCAGCTTGCATGGTCTTACGCCGCCAGTGATTGAGGTGCTTTTGGTCGTCAAATTGTGCGCCAGCGCACAATTTGGCGGCTTTCCGATCCCCGTCTCGGCGCCGGCACTTCGGTGGTCTCGGAGACCACCATTGGATCGATCGACCGTTGGATCGATCATGCGGAAAGGTGCCGGCCGGCGCGGTCCCCATGGCCGAGACCAGCGGCCGACCGGCGAGCGCGTCCATGCTTGGACGCATCTCAGCACGCCACCAAAGGGACGCTATTGCAAAAGCTTGCACGTTTTCAAAGTTCGCATAGTTTGCATAGTTCGCATAGTTTGCACGTTTGCAAAGTTTGCATACGCATAGTTTGCACGTTTTCAAAGTTTGCATGTTTTGAAGGTTTTCATGATCTCAAGTTTTCATGGTTTTCAAGATACGCCTTGCATGCTCTTCGCCCGTTGGGGTTCGGTGCCGCGCCGATAGGCCCGCAGACGGGATACGGTGGCCGCTGGTGCGAAATTCCTAGGCTTGCCCTGCAATGACCGTAGCCTCCTCGGCGGCCTTCTCAGCGGCCTCCACGGCCGCCTTCGCTTCGTCATATCGCTGTCGGTCTTTCACCAGTAGGTTCATGATCGTCTCGGCGTCTTGATAGGCTTGGCGCGCGCGCTCTTGCGCCTTGATGATCTGGTCCTCGTCTTGTTTCAGGCTGGAGGCTCGGACGCTCAGCAAGCGCTTCGCTTCGTTCAGCCGCTCGACGGCTTGCTCGCTTAGGTATTTTGCCTGCACTTTGCGAATGGTCTCTTGCAGGTAATTCGATTTCCGCTCGATCTCGCGCAATGCCGTTTTCCGGTCGCTCCATCGCTTTGCATTTTCCGCGAGCACTTGCAGCACTTCCGAGATCGCCTGCACGTATTTTTCGTCGCGTTCGATCTGCCGGCAACCGCTCTCCAGCGTGAAATACGAGACCTCCGCGTCGTACACGTGCTCAAGCAGCATTTTGAGGAAGGCTTCCGGCGTCTGCGGGCCGCCGATGTGCACCGCACCCAGCATCAGCGCCAAATCGCTGCGATATTATTTCAATTTTGAGGATCGGCTTTTCGTCGTCTTCGTCGCCCTCTTCGTAATAGTCTTCGCGATCGATATCGTGCAGCCGTTGCCGGCAACGGGCGATTTTTCGTTTGTCGGCATCGGTCAGTTGCGCGGCTCGCGGGTCGGGCGGCGGCTCGCCAGCCTTGCGGTTGGATAAGTCCGCCTGCAACTTGCTCAATTCGTCGTACCTGCCGCAGATCTCGTCGGCATCCTCCATCAGGCGGCGAAACTCTTTCCACAGGCTTGGCGACTTTGGCAGCGCCGGGACTTGCGGCGCACCGATGGCGACCACCACGCTCGGCTTTTTCACATCGGTGGGCTTGCTCATTGCCGTGCCCTCCGCTGACCGATGACGAGCATCATGCTGCCCAGATCAGGCTTTGGCTCCTTGCGCGGCGGCGGCGGTCTCTTTTGCGGCGGCGGCTTCTTCTCCCAGCACCGCCCAGACAGCCACTTCGCCAGCGCCGGCAGATAGCGCACGTTGTCGCCACAAAAGGCGGGGGCTGCAACCCAAACCCGCGCGCCCGCCAGGCTCACGTCATCGCCGACCTCGGTGGCGGCGGCAGCGCAGGCTTTCGCGGCGGCGGCTAGGTCGTCCGCCCCGTCCGCCCACGGCCGCACGCTCCAGATGCGCTGCAATTCCGCAAAGCCTTCTGGAGCGCGCGTCTTGCTCGGCGGTGAGGTCTTGGCTGGAGCGAGCGGGTCTGCTCCCCTTTCCTCGGTAGCCCCTTCCTTGGGGCCTTCCGGCTCGCTTGGCGAGGAGGTCTGGGCCGCAGCGGGCGAGCTTTCCTCTTCTGAAGCTCCTGGCGGCCGCTCAGGCGGCCCGCCGGGAGGGGGGATTTCAGGACCGCGCAAGCGGTCCGCTCTCTCTCCCAGAGAGGAAAAGTCTTCAGACTTTTCCTCTCTAGAATGGTTACTAGAATAGATCACTTGCCCCCCGGCAAGTTTTCTCGACTGGCTGGCAAGTTTTTTAACTTTCCCAGCGGAAAGTTTTGAAACTTGCCCAGCGGAAGGTTTTAATACCATCCAGTATTGGTTGACGTGGCCGCTGCCCCGCTTCCCCCAGACCACGTACAAATTGCCAGTCTCGTGCAACCGCCGCACCGACTTCAGCACCGTGCCTTCATGATGGAAGCCGATGGGATCGCCCAACGTCTTGAGGCTCGGCCAAGCGCGGCCGCTGTGATCCTTTTCGTTGAAGCACTTGGTCAGTTGGACCGCGACGGCCAGATCGATCTTGCGCACCCGCCGGTCGTGGTTGAGTTGATGCAGCCAGTCAAAAATTTTCTTGGTGAATGTTTTGGTGCTCATCTTGCAGCCCTCCAGGCATTTGGGCTACAAGCACGGCTTCCTGCCAAGGATGCCTACGGCTTGTAGCTCTTGAACGGCTCGGGAACGCCGCCCCGTCAAAAGCGGCTTCCCGTCCGTTCCGAGACCGCTAGCGCATCTTCACCCTCCTAGGGTCCTATTCATTGCGTCCGCCCGTCCTATTCATTGGCCCGCCAAAGACTAGGACGCCGCCGGGGGCAGCGATGGCGGCAGCCAAGCGGCATTAGCCCCATACTTCGCCCACACACGCTCGACGTTCTTGCGGCCGACATTGATGCCCACGACGCCCAGCGCCTCGGCACAGATCTCGCAGCCGGAGCGCCATCGTGGCGAGCGTCCGGTCGGATCGATGCCGAAAACCCTGCGGATGCCTTCGACGACCATGACGATGACGATGTCGCGAAGCAGCCTCTTGGCCTTCTTCTCCCCCTGCCGTCCGTGGCCGATGCCGCCGTGGACGATCTCCATCTCGTGGGCCGCCAGCTCGACCGGCACCTCCATCCGGCGGCTGCGCAGTTCAAGGAGCAGATTGCGCAGGACAGCTTCGGCCTCTTCGACGCCATCCCGCGCCAGCGCGATCACCTCCAAGCGGCCAGCGACCGAAAACATCGCCATCGGCGGCAGCACTTGCCGCATGAAGAGATGACCGGCCGCGTGGCTGAGGGGTGAACCCTTGGTGCCCCATGGGTTGCCGCCAGCATCGTGTTGTTTCAGTTCGGCCTGAGCGAAGGCGAGCGCGGCGGCCTCCAGCCATTCGCGCTCGGCGGCGGGATCACGCTGCGGAAGGCTCAGAACCGTCGCCATCGCTAACCTCAGATCTCGATCATCAACAATTGCAGTTCCGGCACCCTCACTCTTCGTCGGAAATTGACTGATGCACCCAAGCGAAGCGCCCGTCGAAGAGACGTGCCATGTCGTATCCAGCCGCCTCCCGCGCGGCCATGGTCTCCTCGTCAGGCTGCTCGTGGATGATGACGACCAAGCCTTGGTCGATCTCCGCTTGCAGTTCCGCCTGCATTTGCTCCAGCTGCTTCTGATCAATTGTCATTTTTGGTTCTCCTTTTGGGGTGACTCGCCAAATATTTTGTTAAGCTCATCGTCGTCCGCGCGGCGCTCGGCTTCGGTCCTCTCGTCGCGCCTCATGGTGTACGGCTCGTCATCGTTGAAGTTGAAAGCGTTCGCCAATCGAGCGACGGAATGCACGGCAAAATATTCTAGCGGCCACGCCGTCAGTCGTGCTTCGATGTCAGTGTCATCGCCTTGGGGCAATTCAGTCTCGGGGTGCTCGGCGAGTATTCTCGCGAGGTCTTTGCCGAGCGCTTTCACCTTCTCGCGTTCGTAAGCGCGATTTTCGCCTTCGATCATGTAGCC
>JBPYDY010000369.1:0-4185 GCA_051986155.1 Methylocella sp. | reverse complement strand
TGCTACATGCCGCGCGCGGGGCTTTGGTCGCATAAGTATCATCTCGACGGGAGGCCCGAGCCAAACGAGTCTCTCCCACACAGCGACGGCTATTACAGCCTCAATGTCTTGCTGGGCTTTGCCCGCAATCCAGAGATTCTAGCCGCGGAGCCCTACGATCTAAAGGCAATCTTCAAAGCCGCCACGGATTCCCTTCAGCTGCGGCAGGCGCGCATCTACGCCTTCGGTATGGCGCTTTGGGCAGGCGCCGAGCTTGGTTTTGAGATCCCTCAACTCCCTCTTGCCAAAGTCCGCGAGTTAACCTCCGATCCGGCCGCTGCCGTTCATTGGACCGCTCAGGACCTCGGATTGATGCTCTCGGGTGCGATCGCTCAATCCTGAATCCGGCCTGGCGCGACATCGCCACCTCGCACCGCAATGTCATATTCACGTCTTTTCGTGCGCCGAGCGGATTGTTTTTCGATTCAAGATCTGGTTTGCGGAGGCATTTCGCGTCTTTCGCCTCTCAGGTCTACAGCTGCCTCGGACTCTACCATTATGGGGAGGCGATGGGTGATCCCCTTGCCATCGAGGCCGCAAACGCATGCATCGCTAAGCTGATTGCTTTGCAGGGCCCTCGAGGAGAATGGCCGTGGTTTTTCGTGCCCTCTCGGGGGATGGTCGTCGATTTCTACGAAGTTTACTCCGTGCATCAACATGGCATGGCGCCTGCCGTCCTGCATCACGCGATTCGTTTGGCTTTTCGGCGACAACGAGTTGGGCTGCTCAATGCTGCGGCCCGAACTCCACCTTTTCTACCGCTCACAAAGGCGGTCCGGCATCAGCGGCAGCAGAGCCGCGCGTGTGTTGCGCGCTTTGGCGAATGCGGCACTCAACCGGCGCGACGAGATTGGCACGGCAAGGGCCGGGAGAGCGCTCACATTGGAAATGAGAAGCTACGAATTGGGTTGGATCTTGTGGTCGTTTGGTGGCCGGCGCGATTTTCCCGAATTGACCGACAGGAGCGAATTTACCGCGGCGCTTTGAGCGCTCCCATTGGAGCGGCTTAAATTCGATTACCCTCTCTCTGGGGCACCGATACTCATCTGATGCTGGCAGGCAAGGCAAACCGTGATTGCACCGGTCTCTTCATCCCAGTTACCAGCGCGAAAACCAAATCGCCGCTCGAACAGGCTGCAATTTAAGACAGAGTTTGCCGGGCGCCGGGCTGCCGTTGGATAATCGGCCGTTGTGATCGCAGTTACGTGTGGACGGCGGCCCGTGATCTCGGCTTGCGCCTCGACGATGCGGACCGCGAAACCATGCCAGCTCGTCGCACCCGCCCCCGCGAAATGATAGGTTCCATATAGATTCGGATCGCCAGTAACCATCGGCGCGATACGAAAAATCGCGTCTGCGATATCGCGCGTCGACGTGGGGCATCCCTGCTGATCGCAAACAATTCGCAATTCATCCCGATCTTGTGCGAGGCGCAGCACAGTTTTTAGGAAATTGTTGCCAAACTCGCCATAGACCCAGGAGGTTCGGAGGATGATATGACGCGCCGTTGCAGCCCGCATGGCCGCTTCGTCGGCCGCCTTGGTGCGGCCATAAATGCAAAGCGGAGAGATCGCATCGCTTTCGACATAAGCCCCATGTTTCTCACCATCGAACACATAATCTGTCGAGATATGGATGAGCGGGGTTTGCTTCGACGCACAGGTGGCCGCCAGGATGCCCGGCCCGATTTCATTGGCAAGCTTGGCAGCCGCGATTTCGACCTCCGCCAGGTCCACCTTCGTGTATCCGGCTGCATTTACGACGAGCGCGGGCCGTGTCTCGTCCAAGATGCGGGAGACCGTACCGGCGTCGGTTATATCGGCCCCTCCACGCGACAAAGCGACAACCGGAATGGCTTTTTGCGCCGCCTGCCGTTGGAGCTCCTGCCCCAGCTGCCCGCCGGCGCCAAAGACGAGGATCACGTAACGACCCCAAGTCGCTCTCCGCGGTAGACGCCGGACCTTATGCGCTCCCACCAGCCACGATTTTTAAGATACCATTCGACCGTGCGGCGCAGGCAAGTCTCAAATGACTCGCGCGGCATCCAGCCAAGCTCAGCGGCAATTTTGCTGGGATCAATCGCATAGCGCAGATCATGGCCAGGGCGGTCCACGACGAAGGTGACGAGATCAGCGCGATTGCCAATGCGCGCGTCAGGTGCAAGTTCGTCGGCGACCATACAAATTGATCTGACAACATCGAGATTGGTCTTCTCGTTGTGTCCGCCAACACAATAGCATTGGCCCAGGGTACCTTGCATCGCGACGATGAGCAGCGCACGCGCATGGTCTTCGACATAAAGCCAATCGCGGACATTCGCGCCCGCTCCATAGACAGGCAAGGCCTGTCCTTCGAGGGCGTTAATGATCGTCAGCGGGATCAGTTTTTCCGGGAATTGATATGGACCGTAATTGTTGGAGCAATTGCTGATGATCGTAGGCAAACCGTAGGTGTGATACCAGGCATTGACAAGGTGGTCGGAGGCGGCCTTTGATGCGGAATAGGGCGAATTGGGGCTATAAGGAGTTGTCTCGGAAAAGTAGCCGTCCGCGCCAAGGGAACCGAACACTTCGTCAGTCGAGACATGATGAAAGCGGAAAGTCGCCTGTTGCGGCCCGGGCAGCGCACGCCAGAAACTGAGAGCCGTCTGAAGCAGCGTAAAAGTTCCAACGATATTGGTGCGAACGAATTCGCTCGGACCATCAATCGAGCGGTCAACGTGGCTTTCGGCCGCGAGATGCATCACAATATCCGGCTTAAAGGTTGCAAAGATCTCATGCATCTGCGGCGCATCGACTATGTCCGCGCGAATGAAAGCGTAGCGTGGGCTGGCCGCCACTGGCGCGAGCGATTCAAGATTGCCGGCGTAGGTCAGCTTGTCGACGACGAGAACCAAATGCGGGGTGTTCGCGATAATCTCGCGGACGACCGCGGAGCCAATGAAACCGGCTCCGCCAGTCACGAGAATTCGCTTCGGCTTGCTTGCAGAGATATTCACGGGGCTAACACGGCTTGTTTGCGTCAAAGCGGAAAGGCGATACGAAGTCCCGGAATAATCCGAGCTTCATATCCTCGTCGGATAAGATTGCCGAGTTCGCGGCAATTGGCCAATCGATCCGAAGGTCGGGGTCGTTCCAGATGAGCCCGCTACCGCTTTTTGGGGCGTAAAAATCGTCGGTCTTGTAGGCGACTTCGCAGTTGTCATCGAGCGTGCAGAAAGCGTGAGCAAAGCCGCGCGGAATGAGCAACTGCTCGCCCTCCTCTGCGGTCAGAGTCGCTCCGAACCAGCGCCCGAATGTGGGAGAACCTTGCCGCAGATCGACCGCCACGTCGAACACCCGTCCGCGCGCCGCACGAACGAGTTTCGTTTGCGCCGCCGGGGGCAGCTGGAAATGCAAGCCGCGGATCGTGCTCGCCTTCGCAGAAAATGACAGATTGTCCTGTACGAAATGCATGCTGACGCTCGCCGCGGCAAGGTCACGCTGATTGTAGGTTTCGACGAAATGGCCGCGAGAGTCGGTGAACCGGCGCGGCTTCAATAAAAAGAGGCCTGGCAAATCCGTCGCCTTTATTTCCATCAATTCCCTCACTGACACCTGCGCTTGACGCGGGTCATTGGACAAAGACTTTTTTCTTAGGATTTTGTTGGTCCCGATAAGCAGCTCGGAGCCGCTTTGGGGCGGGACAAAGCCCTTTGCGCGCCGACCCTGATTTCCACCAGATGATCTGTGCGAAATAGCTATAGAGCCAGATATTAAAGGAACGTACAGCGGGCTGTCCAGTGGGTTCTGTTTGATTTGGGGTATCCGCGGTATCCCTAACTGAAAAAGCCAACGAATGCTTCATCCAATTGGGTCATGGCACACTCGCGCGTTCGTCTGTCGTTTTATTAATGAATAATCCGTCTTGAGACCCTGGAGGCCAATTGCGCAATTGTGCCCAGAGCATTCGCGGACGGAAGTTTTTCGGCAACAAAGCTGCAGACTCGCCACTTCGCTGCTCGCGCCACGCCGCAGCAATTACAGCGTTGTTATTCTGCTAAATCCCCGCATACCACTCATAGCCGCGATCTTCCAAAATCCCCCTTTGCCGCGGCCAAAATCATCGAGGCGATCTGTGGCCTCGATCCGCATCAAATATTTCGCC